>CANSLE010000105.1 GCA_947647645.1 uncultured Microbacterium sp. | reverse complement strand
CATCGGCGCGGCGCGCGACGTGATCCAGAACCACCTCCTCCAGCTGCTGGCGCTGACCGCGATGGAAGAGCCCATCTCGATGGATGCGAAGGACCTGCGCGCCGAGAAGGAGAAGGTGCTGGCGGCCGTGCGTCTGCCGGAAGACCTGTCGACCGCGACCGCACGCGGACAGTACGACGGCGGATGGCAGGGGGGCGAGAAGGTCACCGGCTTCCTCGACGAGGACGGCATGAGCCCGGACTCGACCACGGAGACCTACGCCGCCGTCAAGCTCGAGATCGGCACGCGTCGGTGGGCCGGCGTGCCGTTCTATCTCCGCACCGGCAAGCGCCTGGGGCGGCGGGTGACGGAGATCGCCGTCGTGTTCAAACGTGCCCCGCAGCTGCTGTTCCAGCGCAATCAGACACTCGAGCTCGGGCAGAACGCCCTCGTGATCCGCGTGCAGCCTGACGAAGGTGTGACGATCCGGTTCGGCTCGAAGGTCCCGGGCGCCGGAAACGAGGTGCGCGATGTGACCATGGACTTCGGCTACGGACATGCCTTCACCGAGTCCAGCCCCGAGGCGTACGAGCGTCTGATCCTCGACGTGCTGCTCGGCGACCCGCCGCTGTTCCCGCGCCACGAGGAGGTCGAGCTGTCCTGGAAGATCCTCGACCCCGTCGAGGAGTACTGGTCCGCCCAGGGCGGACCGCTGGAGCAATACTCCCCCGGTTCCTGGGGACCCCCGTCCGCCGATGAACTCCTGGCCCGTGACGGCCGCGTCTGGAGGCGCCCGTGATCGTCGACCTGCCCGACACCACCGTGTCGAAGATCGCCCGCTCGCTCGTCAGCGTGCGGGAGGAGGGGGGCGCCGTCGCGCTGGGTCGCGTGCTGACGCTCGTGATCGTGACGACGCACGGCCTCCACGAAGAAGCCATCGAGGCGGCCAACGACGCCTCGCGAGAGCACCCGATGCGCGTCATCGTGGTCATCGCCGACCCCGAGGGCGACGCGAAGCTCGACGCCCAGATCCGCGTCGGAGGGGATGCCGGGGCCAGCGAGGTGGTCGTGCTGCGCGCACGGGGCGACGTCGCCAGCAACCAGGAGGGGCTCGTCACAGGCCTGCTGCTGCCCGATGCACCCGTCGTGGCGTGGTGGCCCGACTTCCCCCCGCTCGAACCGGCGGCATCCGATATCGGCCGCATGGCGCAGCGGCGCATCACGGACGCCTCGACCAGGCCCTACGCGAAGGACCGTCTCTCGCGTCTCGGGCCGTCGTACGCGCCCGGCGACACGGACCTCGCCTGGACCCGCCTCACGCATTGGCGCGAGCAGCTCGCCGCCGTCCTCGACCAGCCCCCGTACGAGCCGGTCACGGCCGTCGAGGTCGTCGGCGCGGGCAGCTCGCCGTCGACCGGGCTCTTGGCGGCCTGGCTGCGGTTGAAGCTCGACGTGCCGGTGGACTGGCACTATTCGGCCCCCGATGAGTGGGAGCACGGCATCCAGAAGGTGCGTCTCTCCCGCGCGAGCGGGGACATCGTCCTCGAGCGGACGAACGACATCGACGCCACGTTGACCCAGCCCGGACAGCCCTCGCACGACATCGTCCTTCCGCGACGCACACTGCGCGAATGCCTCGCCGAGGAGCTGCGTCGCCTCGATCCCGACCTCCTGTATGGTCGAGTGATCGCGGAGGGCTGGGAGCTGCTGGGCCCCCCGACCACGAGCGAGTCCTAGGAGTTCCGATGGCGCAGATGTGGACCGAGAAACGGGTCGTGATCAGCCCCGACGCCCCCACGCTGGCGAGCGCCGTGGCCGACCGCCTGCTCTCCCGACTCACGCGCCGATCGATCGCCGGGAAGACGACCCACATCGCGCTCGCCGGCGGGCAGATCGGCACGGCGGTGCTCCGCGCGGCCGGACAGAGCCCGCGACGCGCCGACGTGGACTGGTCGCTCGTCCACATCTGGTGGGGTGATGAGGTCTTCACCGCCACCGAGGACGCCGCGCGCCACGAGCGCGCCGCACGGGAGGCCCTGCTCGACCGCATCGACGTCCCGGCGGAGAACGTCCATGTGATCTCCGGCAGCGATCGTATCGACGACCCGGATGCCGCGGCATCCGCCTACGCCGACGCGCTCGCCCGGTTCGGCAGCGCCGAGCAGGCGTGGCCCGAGTTCTACGTCTGTTTCCTCGGCGTGGGCTCCGACGGGCATGTCGCGTCGCTGTTCCCGGACCGCGGGGAGATCCAGGTGACCGACCGCACGGTCGTGGCCGTGCGCGAGGCGCCGAAACCCCCGGCTGTGCGCGTCACGATGACCCGGCCGGTCATCAACTCGGCGCGGTGCGTCTGGTTGGTCGTATCAGGCATGGACAAGGCCGCAGCCCTCGGGCTCGCGCTCGCCGGCGCCAGCTACGAGACGGTCCCCGCGGCCGGGGCAAAGGGACGCAAGAAGACGATGTTCTTCGTCGATGAGGCTGCCGCCGCGAACGTCCCGGGCGAACTCATCGACCAGGACTTCTGAGGCGCGCGAGGCGATCGGGGACGACGGCAGTCTTCCCCTGCAGACGGAGAGCCCTCGGGTCGGTCAGGCCTGACCGCGCCGCTCTCGCAGCTGCTGGAGGGCGTCGTCGAGGAGGGCGTCGGCCTCTTCCTCCGTGCGGCGCTCCTTCACGTAGGCCAGGTGGGTCTTGTAGGGCTCGGCCTTTGCGAGCGCAGGAGGATTCTCCTTGTCCCGTCCCGCGGGAAGGCCCGAGTGCGGGGAGTCGATGACCTCAGGAATCTCCTCTTCGGCGATGCCCGCGGCGAAGTAGCGCACGGTCTCGTTGCCGAGAGCGTCCCAGTAGGACACGGCGATACGGTCGGCGTGGTGGCCATGGTCCTGCTCGCCCATGGGCCCGGCACCCACTCGGGTGCCACGGATCGCGTTGCCTCCGGTTGCCATCAGATCCCCTGGAATTTCGTGATCAGTCCGAGCGCGACGATCGCGACGAACCAGACCAGTGCGAGAACGACGGTGAAGCGGTTGAGGTTGCGCTCCGCCAGGCCCGACGAGCCGAGAGCAGAGCTCATACCGCCGCCGAACATGTCGGACAGACCGCCCCCGCGGCCCTTGTGCAGCAGGATCAGGAGGGTCAGCAGGAGGCTGGTGATGCCGAGCAACACCTGCAGCACGAACTCGAGGATGTCCACAGTCGATGAAGCCTTTCGCGGCACCCGCGTCATCGGGCGCACAAAGGTCGAGTATACCGGTCCGCGGGACGCGCCCTCGAAGGAACGCGTCCCGCGGGCCCCAGGGTCAGACGCCGACGTGCTTCTGGTAGCGGATGATGGCGGCGAACTCGTCCGCGACGAGGCTCGCACCGCCCACGAGCGCGCCGTCCACGTCGGGCTCGCGCATGAAGCTCGCGATGTTCCCCGACTTCACCGAACCGCCGTACAGCACCCGCGTGCGGGACGCGGCGTCGGCGCCGAGTGTGTCTGCGACCACCTGTCGAAGCGCGACGCAGACCTCCTGCGCCTGCTCGGGAGACGCGACCTGTCCGGTGCCGATGGCCCAGACGGGCTCGTACGCCACGACGACGTCCGCGTCCGAAGGAACGCCCTGGAGAGCGGCCTGGAGCTGCGCGATCGAGACCGCGGTGGGCCCCGACTCCTCACGCTGCTCCAGCGTCTCACCGACACAGATCACGGGGACGAGGCTGTGCTTCAGAGCGGCCTGGACCTTTGCGGCGACGATGGCGTCGCTCTCGTGGTGGTACTCCCGACGTTCGGAGTGCCCGATGATGACGTAGCCGCACGCGAGCTTGTTCAGGAACGCGCCCGAGACCTCGCCCGTGTAGGCGCCGGAGTCATGCGTCGACAGGTCCTGCGCCCCGAGGGCGAACGGGATCTTGTCCGCGTCGAGCAGCGTCTGCACGGTGCGGAGGTCGGTGAACGGCGGGAACACCGCGACCTCGACCGATCCGTCGTCGTGTCCGGCATCCTTCAGCGTCCAGTGCAGCTTCTGCACGAAAGCGACCGCCTGCAGGTGGTCGAGGTTCATCTTCCAGTTGCCTGCGATGAGCGGTGTGCGCGCCATCAGCTCTCCCATCCGAGGATCTCCAGCCCGGGGAGCTTCTTGCCCTCCAGGAATTCCAGGCTCGCACCGCCGCCGGTCGAGATGTGACCGAACTGCTCGTCGGCGAAGCCGAGCTGACGCACAGCCGCGGCGGAGTCGCCACCGCCGACGACCGACAGGCCGTCGACCTCGGTGAGCGCTTGCGCGACGGCCTTGGTCCCCGCGGCGAACGCCGGCATCTCGAACACGCCCATGGGCCCGTTCCAGAAGACCGTCTTCGCGCCGCGGATCGCCTCGGCGAAGATCTCCGCGGTGCGGGGTCCGATGTCCAGACCCATGCCGTCGGCACCGAAGGGGGTGTCCTCCAGGGCGTCGGCGGCGGCCACCACATGGTCGGCGTCGGCGGCGAAGCCGGACGCCATGACCGCGTCGACCGGCAGGATCAGCTCGACGCCGCGCGCGGCGGCATCCGTGAGGTAGCCCTTCACCGTCTCGATCTGGTCGGCCTCGAGCAGGCTCTTGCCGACCTTGTGCCCTTGGGCGGCCAGGAAGGTGAAGAGCATGCCGCCACCCACGAGGATCTTGTCGGCGCGCGGCAGGAGGTGCGCGATGACTCCCAGCTTGTCGCTGACCTTGGATCCGCCGAGCACGACGGCGTACGGGCGCTCGGGGTTCTCGGTCAGGCGGTCGAGCACGTCGACCTCCTTCTCGATGAGAAAGCCCGCCGCGGACGGCAGGAGCTCGGCGAGGTCGTACACCGACGCCTGCTTGCGGTGGACCACACCGAACCCGTCGGAGACCAGGGCGTCGCCGAGGGCGGCGAGCTCCTCCGCGAACGCACGACGCGTCGCGTCGTCCTTCGCCGTCTCCCCGGGGTTGAAGCGCAGGTTCTCGACCACGGTGACGTCGCCGTCCTCGAGCGCCGCGACGGCCTCCTGCGCGGACGTGCCGACCGTGTCACGTGCGAACACGACCGGCTTGCCGAGCAGCTCGGACAACCGCTGCGCCACGGGCTCGAGGCTGTACTTCGGATCGGGCGCCCCGTCGGGACGGCCGAGGTGGGAGCACGCGATGACGCGCGCGCCCTGGTTGATGAGTTCGTTCAGGGTCGGAAGAGCCGCCCGGATACGGCCATCGTCCGTGATGACGCCGTCCTTCAGAGGGACGTTGAAGTCAACACGGACGATGACACGCTTACCGGCCAGCGAACCCAGTGATGCGAGGGTGCGCAGAGCCATGAGGAGACCTCAGAGCTTTTCGGCGACGAGCTCGGTGAGGTCGACGAGGCGGTTCGAGTAGCCCCACTCGTTGTCGTACCACGACGAGACCTTGACGAGGTTGCCCGAGACGTTCGTCTGGCCCGCGTCGAACACCGACGAGTGCGGGTCGAGCTGGATGTCGCTGGAGACGATGGCGTCCTCGTTGTACTTGAGGTAGCCGACGAGCTCGCCCTCCGCGGCAGCCTTCTTGTAGGCCGCGTTGATGACCTCGGCGGTCAGGCCCTCGGTCGGGGTGATGATCGTGAGGTCGACGATCGAGCCGGTGGGAACCGGCACGCGGTACGACGAGCCGCTCAGCTTGCCGTTGAGCTCGGGCAGCACGAGGCCGATGGCCTTGGCGGCGCCGGTCGAGGCCGGGACGATGTTGATCGCGGCGGCGCGCGCACGGTGCAGGTCGCTGTGCGGGCCGTCCTGGAGGTTCTGGTCGGCCGTGTAGGCGTGTGCCGTCATCATGAAGCCGCGCTCGATGCCGAAGTTGTCGTTGAAGACCTTGGCGAGGGGCGCGAGGCAGTTCGTGGTGCAGGACGCGTTCGAGATGATGTTCATGGTCGCCGAGTCGTACTCGCCGTCGTTGACACCCATGACGAACGTACCGTCGACGTCGGTGCCGGGAGCCGAGATGATGACCTTCTTGGCGCCGCCCTCGATGTGCTTCTTGGCGTCGGCGGCCTTGGTGAAACGACCGGTCGACTCGATGACGATGTCGACGCCGAGCTCGCCCCAGGGGAGG
Source organism: uncultured Microbacterium sp. (assembly GCA_947647645.1). Taxonomy (GTDB): domain Bacteria; phylum Actinomycetota; class Actinomycetes; order Actinomycetales; family Microbacteriaceae; genus Microbacterium. The sequence goes on along the minus strand of CANSLE010000105.1, from coordinate 1,800 downwards.
TTGGCGGGGTCGCGCTCTTCGAAGACCTTGATGGCCTTGCCGTTGACGGTGATGGAGTCCGCGTCATACGAGACCTCGGCGTCGAGGCGTCCGCCGACGGAGTCGTACTTCAGCAGGTGAGCGAGGGTCTTGTTGTCGGTGAGGTCGTTCACCGCCACGATGTCGAGGTCAGCTCCCTGCTCCAGCGCGGCACGGAGGAAGTTGCGGCCGATACGGCCGAAGCCGTTGATTCCGATCTTGACAGACACGTTGTCTCCCGGTTCATGTCGCGACGGCGACGGCGTTTCGACGCGCCACTCGCGAACTGTGTGTGTGAAGGAAAAAGGATGCCGGGTCGCCGCCCGTCGCCGGGAGGGACCCGGCATCCTCACCTGGTCATGAGACTACTACTTGAGCAGTCCAGCCGTCTTCTCGCGCGCCGTCGAAAAGCGCTCTGCGACGTTGCCCCAGTTGGCGATGTTCCAGACGGCCTTGACGTAGTCCGCCTTGACGTTGAGGTAGTCGAGGTAGAAGGCGTGCTCCCACATGTCGAGCTGGAAGATCGGCACCGTGCCCTGGGCCGTGTTGGACTGCTGGTCGAAGAGCTGCTGGATGATCAGCTGCTCGCCGATCGGGTCCCAGCTGAGCACCGCCCAGCCCGAACCCTGGATGCCGGTCGCGGCCGCCGTGAAGTGGGCCTGGAACTTGTCGAAGCCGCCGAAGAACTCCTCGATGGCCGCCTTCAGCTCGCCCTCGGGCGCACCGCCACCGCCATCGCTGGCGGGAGCCAGGTTGGTCCAGAAGATGGAGTGGTTGACGTGTCCGCCGAGGTTGAATGCGAGGTCCTTCTCCAGCTTGTTGACGTTCGCGAGGTTCCCGTTCTCACGGGCTTCGGCGAGCTGCTCGAGCGCGGTGTTCGCGCCGGTCACATACGCCTGATGATGCTTGTCGTGGTGGAGCTGCATGATCTTGCCGCTGATGTGCGGTTCGAGAGCTGCGAAATCGTAGGGGAGGTCGGGCAGCGTGTAGATCGCCATGTTCTCTTCTTCCTGTCGTCGGCGCCGCAACTGCGCTGCGGCGATGGGACATTGCCATCCTATTGAGGTGCAACGCTCCGGTCAGGGGGTTGTTCCCGCGGATGACGACGTGTACCGGTGACGGCGGGAACCGCACGTCGAGACCGCCACCGCGGGTCGACACCCGTGCCGCAGATCACGGCGTCGACGCGGAGACCGGATCTTGCGGTGCGAGGTCGGAGCGTCAGTCCTCGAGCCCCTCGGGCACCGCGGCATCCGTTCCGGGGATGCCGTCGGCGACGGCCTTCTTGTCGGCCATGGCGAGCAGGCGGCGAATGCGGCCGGCGACCGCATCCTTGGTCAACGGCGGATCGGCGTGGTGGCCCAGCTCGTCGAGACTGGCGTCGCGATGCGACAGACGCAGCTCCCCCGCCTGACGGAGGTGGTCGGGGACCTCGTCCCCGAGGATCTCCAAAGCGCGCTCGACACGCGCGCAGGCCGCGACCGCAGCCTGCGCGGAGCGGCGCAGGTTGGCATCGTCGAAGTTGACGAGTCGGTTCACGCCCGCTCGCACCTCGCGCCGCTGGCGCATCTGCTCCCATGCCTCGGCGGTGCGCACGGCCCCCATCTCGGAGAGGGCCACGCGGATGGCCTCGCCGTCACGAACGACGACCCGCGGCACGCCACGCACCTCTCGGGCCTTCGCGGCGATGCCGATGCGATGGCCGGCGCCGACGAGCGCCATGGCCGCCTCCCCGGAGGGGCAGGCGATCTCCAGCGCCGCGGAGCGGCCCGGGTCGGACAG
>CANSLE010000104.1 GCA_947647645.1 uncultured Microbacterium sp. | reverse complement strand
CCCACATCAACCTCGGCATCGCGATCGATCTGCCCAAGCCCGACGGCACCCGCGCACTCATGGTCCCGTCGATCAAGCAGGCCGAGTCGCTCACCTTCGGGGAATACCTCTCGGCGTACGAGGACCTCGTCAAGCGCGCGCGGGGGGGGAAGCTGACCGCGGCCGACTTCCAGGGCACCACGATCTCTCTGACCAACCCCGGCGGCATCGGCACGGTGCACTCCGTGCCGCGCCTCATGAAGGGGCAGGGCTGCATCGTCGGCGCGGGAGCACTCGAGTACCCGGCGGAGTTCCAGGGCTCGAGCGCGAAGACCCTCGTCGAGCTCGGCATCGGCAAGACCATCACGCTCACCAGCACGTACGACCACCGCGTCATCCAGGGCGCCGGCTCCGGCGAGTTCCTGAAGATCGTGCACGAGCTGCTCACCGGCCAACGCGGCTTCTACGAGGGCATCTTCGCGGCCCTGCGCATCCCCTATGCGCCGATTCACTGGGCCGGCGACATCAATGTCGACATCGCCGAGCGCGTCGACAAGACCGCCCGTGTGCAGGAGCTCATCAACTCGTTCCGCGTGCGCGGCCACCTCATGGCCGACACCGACCCGCTCGAATACGTCCAGCGCACGCACCCCGACCTCGAGATCGAGAACCACGGGCTCACGTTCTGGGACCTCGACCGCGAGTTCGTCACCGGTGGCTTCGGCGGCCGGCGTCTCATGAAGCTCCGCGACATCCTCGGGGTGCTCCGCGACTCGTACTGCCGCACGATCGGCATCGAGTACATGCACATCCAGGACCCGGCGCAGCGCAAGTGGTTCCAGGACAACGTCGAGGTCAAGTACCAGAAGCCCGGCCACGACGAGCAGCTGCGCATCCTCGACAAGCTCAACCAGGCCGAGGCGTTCGAGACGTTCCTGCAGACCAAGTACGTCGGCCAGAAGCGCTTCAGCCTCGAAGGCGGCGAGTCGCTGATCCCGCTCCTGGACCAGATCCTGCAGGGCGCGGCCGGCGCAGGCCTGCACGGCGCCGCGATCGGCATGGCGCACCGTGGCCGCCTCAACGTGCTGACCAACATCGCCGGCAAGACCTACAGCCAGATCTTCCGCGAGTTCGAGGGCTCGGTCGCCATCGGCTCCAAGAGCGGATCGGGCGACGTCAAGTACCATCTCGGCACCCAGGGCACGTTCGTGTCGGATGCCGGGGAGGAGCTGCCCGTCTACCTCGCCGCCAACCCGTCTCACCTCGAGACCGTCGACGGCGTGCTGGAGGGCGTCGTCCGCGCCAAGCAGGACCGCATGCCGATCGGCACGTTCTCGTGGATGCCGATCCTCGTCCACGGCGACGCGGCCTTCGCCGGCCAGGGCGTCGTCGTCGAGACGCTGCAGATGTCGCAGCTGCGCGGCTACCGCACCGGCGGCACGGTCCATGTCGTCGTCAACAACCAGGTCGGCTTCACGACGCTCCCGCAGGACGGGCGCACGTCGGTGTACGCCACGGACGTCGCCAAGACCATCCAGGCGCCGATCTTCCACGTCAACGGCGACGACCCCGAGGCCGTGGTCCGCGTGGGCGAGCTCGCCGTCGCCTACCGGCAGGAATTCAAGCGCGACGTCGTCATCGACCTCATCTGCTATCGCCGCCGCGGGCACAACGAAGGCGACGACCCGTCGATGACGCAGCCCCTCATGACGAACCTCATCGAGGCGAAACGCTCGGTCCGCCGCCTCTACACGGAGTCCCTCGTCGGCCGTGGCGACATCACCGAGGAGGAGTACGACAAGGCCAAGCAGGACTTCCAGAACCGCCTCGAGATCGCCTTCGCCGAGACGCATGCGGCTGAGACCGGCGCCACCGGCATCGTCTCGCCCTCGAGCACCGCACCGGTCGAACAGGCCGTCGGCGAGCCGGAGACCACCGGCGTCGCCATCGGGGTCGTGAACCAGATCGGCGATGCCTTCGTCAACAAGCCCGACGGCTTCACGGTGCACAACAAGCTGCAGCAGCTGCTCGACAAGCGCCTCGACATGAGCCGCAAGGGCCAGATCGACTGGGGCTTCGGCGAGCTGCTCGCCTTCGGCTCCGTGCTCATGGAGGGCACCAACGTGCGCCTCGCGGGCCAGGACGCCCGCCGCGGCACGTTCGTGCAGCGGCATGCCGTCCTCCACGATCGCGCGAACGGGCAGGAGTGGCTGCCACTGGCGAACCTCTCGGAGAGCCAGGGCCGCTTCTACGTGTACGACTCCCTGCTGAGCGAGTACGCGGCGATGGCGTTCGAGTACGGCTACTCGGTCGAGCGCCCCGACACCCTCACCCTGTGGGAGGCACAGTTCGGCGACTTCGCCAACGGCGCCCAGTCGGTCATCGACGAGTACATCTCGGCGGCCGACCAGAAGTGGGGTCAGCAGTCGAGCGTCGTGCTGCTGCTCCCCCACGGCTACGAGGGTCAGGGGCCCGATCACTCGTCGGCGCGCATCGAACGCTACCTGCAGATGTGCGCGCAGGACAACATGACGGTCGCGCGGCCGTCGACGCCGGCATCGTACTTCCACCTGCTGCGCCGACAGGCGTACGCGCGCCCCCGTCGTCCGCTGATCGTCTTCACCCCGAAGGCGATGCTGCGCCTGCGCGGTGCGACGAGCCCCGTGGAGGCGTTCACGACCGGACGCTTCGAGCCGGTGATGGACGATGAGCGCGGCATCGACGCGTCGGCCGTCACGCGCGTGCTCCTGCACTCCGGCAAGATCCACTGGGACCTCAAGGCCGAGCTGGAGAAGAAGCCGAATCCGCAGGTGGCCCTGGTCCGCCTCGAACAGCTCTACCCCGCGCCGATCGACCAGCTCAACGCCGTGATCGAGCGGTACCCCCACGCCCAGCTCGTCTGGGTGCAGGACGAGCCCGAGAACCAGGGAGCGTGGCCGTTCATCGCGCTCGAGGTCGTCAAGCACCTGAACGGTCGCACCATCCGCCGGGTCTCGCGCGCCGCCGCCGCCTCGACGGCGACCGGCTCGCCGAAGGTGCACGCCCGCGAGCAGGCCGCGATCCTCGAGAAGGCACTGACCGTCTGAGCGGCGGAGCGCCGCCGAGAGGATGGGGCCGGCGGCGGGCTCAGTGGTGGCTGGCCTGCTCCGCTCGCAGGCGCGCGAGCACCTGGTCACGTAGTTCCTCGGGCGCCGTCTCCTTGCAGGCACGCGCCACGACGGCGGTCAGCGTGGTGGCGATGAGAGCCTCGTCGCGGCACGACGGGCAGGTCTCGAGATGCGCGCGGATGTCCGCGTGCTCCGTCTTGCAGACCTCGTTACGGAGGTACTCCTCCAAGTCCTTGCGCGCTTTGTCGCAGCCGCAGTCGCTCATGTCCCGCTCCCTGATGAAGATGTGGCGGGCATCGGCACATCGATGCCGCGCTCGCGTGCGTAGTCGGCGAGAAGGTCGCGGAGCATACGTCTGCCGCGGTGCAGACGGCTCATGACCGTGCCGATGGGGGTTTTCATGATGTCCGCGATCTCCTGATACGCGAAGCCCTCGACGTCCGCGAGGTAGACCGCCAGACGGAAGTCCTCGGGGATCGACTGCAGCGCATCCTTGACGATGGAGGCCGGCATGTGGTCGATCGCCTCGGCCTCCGCGGAGCGGCTGCTCGTCGCCGTCGTGGACTCGGCGCCGCCGAGCTGCCAATCCTCGAGGTCGTCGATGGTGCCCTGATAGGGCTCGCGCTGCTTCTTGCGGTAGGTGTTGATGTACGTATTGGTGAGGATCCGGTAGAGCCACGCCTTGAGGTTCGTGCCCTGAGTGAACGACGACCACGAGGCGAAGGCCTTGACGAACGTCTCCTGTACGAGGTCTGCGGCATCGGCCGGGTTGCGGGTCATCCGCATCCCCGCCGCGTACAGCTGGTCCATGAACGGCAGCGCCTGCTGCTCGAACTGGGCGCGCACGGCGTCGGCGCTCGCGACATCCGACGTGGACGGGGCGGTGTCACGGGGCCCTGGGTTCTGCGGCTCTGGGGTCTGCGACGCATCGGCCGCCTGCTCTTCCATCACGGCCCAGTCTACGTCGGCGACGTCAGCCGACAGGGGTGCCAGGGTCGCGGTCACGGGGCTCCTCTCCGCTGTCCTGTCGTGGGGTGCCGTCGGGGCTGACGGCGTCGCTGTCGGCGTCGTCCGACGGGTTCGTTAGGGTAGAACCCGATGACAGTGACCGGGTATTCCCTCCCCCAGCCGGCCGCGGGTCCCGCGTGGACCGCACCGCTCGCGGACAAGGCCGTCCAAGCGACGGTCTCAGTGCCCGGCTCCAAGTCCCTGACGAACCGCAAGCTGGTGCTCGCCGCGATCGCCGATGGCCCCAGCACGCTCACCGCACCCCTGCACTCCGAGGACTCGGAGCGCATGATCGCGGCGCTGCGGGCCCTCGGCGTGGAGATCACCGAGGTGCCCGGCGACGGCGCGTTCGGTCCCGATCTTCTCGTGAGCCCGCCCGCGTCCTTCCGCGGCGACGTCGAGATCGACTGCGGGCAGGCCGGCACCGTCATGCGGTTCGTCGCTCCGCTCGCGGGCCTCGCCGAGGGGGACGTCACCCTCACTGCGCACCGCAGCGCGATGCACCGCCCGATGGGCGAGATGATCAAGGCGCTGCGCGAGATCGGTGCCGACGTCGACGACGGCGGCACGTGGTCGCTGCCTTTCACCGTACGGGGTCGCGGTCACATCCGCGGCGGTGAGGTGACCATCGACGCGAGCGGCTCGAGCCAGTTCGTCTCCGGGCTCCTGCTCGCCGCCCCCCGCTTCGACGTCGGGTTGCATCTGATCCACTCCGGCGAGCGCCTGCCGAGCGTGCCGCACATCGAGATGACCCTCGAGACCCTCGCACGCCGCGGCATCCAGGTCGAGCGCCCGACCCCCCACGAGTGGGTGGTCCCGGCGGGGGCCCTCCGCGGCCGCGATGCCGCGATCGAGCCCGATCTGTCCAACGCGGCCCCCTTCCTCGCGGCCGCGATGCTCACCGGGGGCTCCGTGACGGTGCCCGGGTGGCCGGCCAGCTCCACTCAGCCGGGCGCGCTGCTCCCGGAGATCCTGTCCCTCCTGGGGGGACGGGCGACGCGGCGCGCGGGGGCGCTGACGGTGACCGGCGGGCCGCTGATCGCCGGCGTCGATCTCGACCTCAGCGCCGCCAGCGAGCTCGCGCCGACCCTGTTCTCCCTCGCCGCATTCGCCGACGCCCCCACGACGCTCCACGGGATCGGCCACATCCGCGGCCACGAGACCAACCGCATCGACGCGCTCATCGGGAACCTGCGCGCGATCGGCGGTCAGGCGGAGGAACTTCCCGACGGCATCCGGATCACCCCCGCTCCGCTGCACGGCGGGCTGTGGCGCGCTCATCACGACCACCGCATCGCGACGGCCGGCGCCCTCATCGGCCTGCGCGTGCCCGGCATCGAGGTCGACCACATCGAGACGACGGCGAAGACCATGCCCGAGTTCCCCGCTCTGTGGACCACGATGCTCGACGCGACGACGGACGGCTGAGCCCGCGCGTGCGAGGCGATCGATGAGCTGGCTGGATCTCGACGACGACGAACCGGAGTTCGACGAGGCCGACATCCGCGTCCGCCCGAACCCCAAAGCGAACCGCCCGAGAACCAAGCGCCGTCCGGCCCACGCCGACGCCCGCATCGCCCGGGTCCTCGGCGTCGACCGCGGGCGGTACACCGTGCTGATCGACGAAGACGGCCCCGACGAGCACACCGCGCTCGCAACGCGCGCGCGCGAGCTGCGCAAGCATCCGATCGTGACGGGCGACCGCGCCCGCGTGGTCGGCGACACGAGCGGCAGCACGGGCACGCTGTCGCGGATCGTCGGCATCGAGGAGCGCACGTCGCTCCTGCGCCGCAGCGCCGACGACACCGATCAGGTCGAGCGCGTAGTGGTCGCCAACGCCGATCAGATGCTGGTCGTCGTGGCCGCCGCCGATCCGGAGCCGCGGCCGCGCCTCGTCGACCGGTACCTGATTGCCGCGCTGGATGCCGGCATCCGCCCACTCCTCGTCGTGACGAAGACCGACCTCGCCGATCCGGACGATTTCCTGGCCCATTTCGAAGGGCTCGACGACCTGGAGGTCTTCACGAGCGGGCGGGAGCGGATGCCGGTCGACGAGATCGGCACCCGCCTGGTCGGGCATTCGACGGTGTTCGTCGGTCACTCCGGAGTCGGCAAGTCGACGCTGGTGAACGCACTCGTGCCGACCGCCGACCGGGCGACCGGGCACGTGAACGAGGTGACCGGCCGCGGACGGCACACCTCCAGCTCGACGGTGTCACTGCGCTACCTCGGCGACGACGGACGCGGCTGGGTCATCGACACCCCGGGCGTCCGTTCCTTCGGCCTCGGCCACGTCGATCCGGCCAACATCCTGAAGGCGTTCACCGATCTCGCTGCCGTGGCCGAGGAGTGCCCACGCGGCTGCACTCATCTGCCGGACGCCCCGGACTGCGCGATCATCGATGCGGTGGCGGAGGGGCGCCTCGGCGAGCGCGGTGCGGCGCGCCTGGATTCTCTGCAGCGGCTGCTGTCCACCTTCGGCTGATCGTAGGCTGGGGTCATGCCCCGCCTGGAACCCGGAACCCCCGCCCCCGACTTCACGCTCATCGACCAGGACGGCACCCCGGTCCGTCTCCGCGATCTTCGCGGCGCGCCCGTGGTGCTCTTCTTCTATCCCGCGGCGATGACGCCCGGCTGCACCACGGAGGCGTGCGACTTCCGCGACAGCCTCGGCCCGCTCCAGGCGGCGGGGTACACCGTGATGGGCATCTCACGCGACGATCCCGCGAAGCTTCGCGCGTTCCGCGAGCGTGACGGCCTCACCTACCCGCTGCTGAGCGACCCCGACCACGCCGTGCACGACGCCTACGGCGCGTGGGGCGAGAAGATGAACTACGGCAAGGTCGTCGAGGGCGTCATCCGCTCGACCGTCATCGTGGATGCCGAGGGCCGCGTCGAGCACGCGCTCTACAACGTCAAGGCGACGGGCCACGTCGCTCGCGTGCGGGCCCTCCTCGGCCTCGGCTGATCCGACGTCACCGCTCGCCGTCCGGCTGGCGCCGGGCGGCGGCGCGGCGGACCGCCATGAACAGGGACACGAGACCGACGACGGCGGGGACGGCGGTCACGAGCGCCGTCTGCGGCGACGGCGTGGGACCGGTCAGCGCCCCCAGCGCGACGGCGAGAACGAGCAGCTGGGCGACGATGCCCCCGGAGCGCCCCCACGACTGACCGCGAAAGACCGCGACCGCGAAGGCGACCAACGCCGCCGCGCCGATGGCCGTCAGAACGATCAGCGCGACCGAGCTCACCGCGTCGTCGGTGTCGCCGCCGACCAACGCGACGACCTCCCATCCCGCCAGGAAGAAGACCGCGACCCCCTCGAGTGCGAGGACCGCGGCGGCGCCCCGTTCGGCGGTTGATGTCGTCATGCGCGCGGTCCTCCGTGCAGGCGTTACACAGCACACGCCGGGGGAAATGCCGAGTTCACCCTTGATTCATATGAATGACCGTGGGAGCATTGATATATCCGTGTGCTCCCACAGTGGCGTGGGGCGAGCGTTTGCTCGCACACCATCAGGGTAATCGACGCCCGACGTCACACCCACCCGAACTTCTCATCCCGCATCAAGGAGCACCCCTATGGATTGGCGCGACAAAGCCGCCTGCCTGACCGTCGACCCCGAGCTGTTCTTCCCCGTGGGGAACACCGGCCCCGCCGTCGACCAGATCGACAAAGCCAAGTCCGTGTGCGCGCGTTGCACCGTGACCGAAGTCTGCCTGCAGTACGCCCTGGAGACCGGCCAGGACTCGGGC
>CANSLE010000103.1 GCA_947647645.1 uncultured Microbacterium sp. | reverse complement strand
CCCCGACGGCGCGTCCGTCCGTGGCCGCGGCCCGGTGGGACGCTCCGCCGCCGGCGGCGCGAGTGTCTGAGTCGTCATGTGCGTGGCCGGTCCCGTCTCTGCGCCGGGACCGGCTCCCTTCCTCGGGTCAGCGTGCGCCGTCGATGGCGGCCTGGACGGATGCGGCGGCATCCTTCGAGCTCATCTGCCCCGAGGCCACCGACGAGAGGGCCTGACCGAGGGTGGACGCGACGTCGGCATCCGCGATCTTCCGCGGGCCGATGAGCTTCGAGAACTGCGCGGCCTGTTCATCGAGAGCCGGCTGCTGCAGCTCAGGGGCGACGAGATCGTCGCTCGTCACGGGGATGGAGGCCAGGGCGGGCTGGTCGAGCGCGGAGGCGATCATCGTCTGCGCGGTCTTGCTCGTCGTGAACCACTTGACGAAGGTGAACGCCGCGTCCCGGTGCCTGCTCTTCGCGGAGATCGCCCAGCCGGCGGGCGCCCCGAAGAGACGTCCGGTCTCCTTCGCTCCCCCGACCACGTCGGGGAAGGCGATCGGAAGGAACACCTGGTCGACGATCTGCTCCCCGTAGGTCTCGACGGAGCTCTTCAACCGCGTCTTGGTCATGTGGTCGTTGTTCCACGTGCCGAACGCGATGGTCGCAGCTTTGCCCTTGTTGAAGAGGTCGTTCGCGTCGGGGTACTGCGTCATGCCGAGCGCTCCGCGCTGCATGATGCCGTCGTCGAAGAGGCCCTTCCAGGCGTCGAAAGCACGCACCATCTCGGGGGTGTCGAACTTCCTCTTGCCATCGAACGCCTCATAGACCGCCCCTGGGGCGATCTGGTTCGCGATCGCCTGGAACACGTCGAGGTTCACCCACGCATCCTTGGCGCCCTGCACGAAGCAGGTGACGCCCTTGGCCTCGACCTTGGAGCACATGTCCTTCCACTCCGCCAGGTTCGTCGGCGGCGTAGCCCCTGCAGCGTCCAAGATGTTCTTGTTGTACCAGATCAGTCCCCCGCCGCCCATCTTCCACGGCAACGAGACCTGCTTGTCATCGACGGCCAGCTGAGCGGTGCCGAGCAGCTGCTTCTGCCAGTCCGCGCCGATCTCCTTCTCCGCCAGCGGCGCAAGGTCGAGGGACAGCGGGGCGAACTGCTTGGACATCGCCCCCGGCTCGATGCCGAACACGTCCGGCCCGGAGTCCGACTTCGCCGCGAGCCGCACCGCGTTCTCGTAGTCGCTGTACTGGATGAAGCGGAACACGACCTTGATGTCGGGGTTCTCCGCCTCGAAGGCGTCGATCCACTTCTGGTAGTTGGAGTTGTCCGGATCCCACGACCACCAGTTCACGGTGGTCTTGCCGTCGGCCGATTCGGCCGGCTGGGAACCGCAGGCCGTCAGGCCCACTGCGCCGATCGCGGCGATCACGGCGAATCCCGCAACCGTTCTGGTCTTCTTGCTGAACATCTTCGTTCTCCGTCTGTGTCGGGTCGGTGTGGCGTCTGTCGGGTCAGTGGACGGCCGGGGCCGGATGGAACGCGTGCTCGATCCAGAGCGCGCTGGGCAGCTCGACGAGTCCGATGACCCAGTCGGCGTGCGCACGATGCGCGGGGGGACGCTTCACGGCGATGCTCAGGGTGTGCTCTCCCTCGGGCATCTCGAAGTCGATGAACTGCCCGACGGGCGCCATGTGCGGAGCGGGGAAGAAGAGCGAGCTCCCCTGCGCACCGTGCAGAAAGGCACCATCGAGCCAGATGCGGTAGTCCTCCGTGCAGTTGAACATCAACCTTACGGCAGAGCGTCCCCGCCCGTTCGCCTGGAACGTGAGCATCATCAGACGGTCGTGGAAGTCCTCCCGCGCCATCGACACGACCGTCCCCGGCAAAGTCGACGGCTCCGTCTCGACCTCCGGCAGCGCAGAGCCGATCGGAGGCAGCTCCGACTGATCGCGGATATCCCAGCGTCCCGTCGTCGTGTTGAAGTGCCCGATCCCCACCGGGATGCGGTGCGCGTCAGGGTCGAACGACGTCGACTCGACGACCGGAGCGGTTCGCGGCAACCGGGCGCCGAGGTCGACCACGAGATCGGTGAACTCCGCGATCGTCGGTGGGAAGTCAAGGTCGCGGATCTCCTCGTTCAGCACCAGCTCGTCGCCAATCGGCGCCAGCCACTCCGCCCCGATCGAGTCGGGGTCGAGGATACCGAGCAGGGCGCCGATCGACGCCGTCGAGCTGTCGCAGTCCTGTCCCGAGTTGTTCGTGATCCGGATGCGCTCGGAGAAGTCCGCCCCCATCAGCCACCCGAGGATGACGAATCCGGTGTTGGGCCGGACGTCGGTGAAGTCCTGACGTCCGTACTTCTCCATGATGAGCACCTGCACCTCACGCCAGTCGTCCGATGCCGAGACCCAGCGTCGGGTGTCTCCGACGACCGATGCGATTCCGCTGTCGGCCGGGATTCCGGCGAGGGCGATGTCGATGAGCGTGTCGGGATCGGACTCCACGAACGCGGCTGACTGCAGTCTTGCGAGGAACTGCGCCGCGACGATCCCGTCGCCCGCGTGGTCGAAGCAGGCGTCCTCGTAGGCGTAGGCGGCGGCGAGGTCCGGGTTCCCCGGGGCGAGACAGGCCCAGAGCTCCGAACGGATAGCTGCACCCTCACCGCAGGTGAACCAGTTGTCGAAGGATCCCGTGTGCGGGGGGACGATACCCTCGGCCTGGTTGCGCATTGCCACGCCGTATTCGTTCCACGGGAAGCCGACGTGACGTCGCCACGCGTCGGCGAGCACGTGACGGTCGACAGCAGGCACCTCCGTGCTCGCCAGCACACAGGCGTAGACGACCTGGAGGTCGAGGTCGTCGTTCGGGACCATCTCGGTGGGAACCGGCACGTAGAACTCGGCGTCCAGCGGACCGCTCAGCCCCTCGAAGGTCTGCCCAAGCGTGCCGCCGACGGCCTTTCCCCGCCAGCATCCGAGGATCTTCCGCCGAAGCGTCTCGGTGTCCGGCCCGGCGCTCGGGAGGGTGCTGAGTGTCACGTTGCCTCTTCGCAAATCAGTGGTGAACCCGTTCACTCATCATCACACACCAGATGTGCGAGCCGCAACTCCCCCGTCCGAGACGCGTGCAAATTAGACCCAGATCCTTGCGCACTCACCGCGGACGCTGCCATCCTGCTGGGTGAACCTGTTCACTACCATCAAAGGCGATCATGAACACCAGCAGACAGGCCCCTCCCCTGCGGTCGAGTTCCCGATGGACACTCCTCGCGGCCATCGCACTCGTCGTCGCCCTACTCGACGGCGCACTCGGCGCACCGATGCGGAGCAGCGCGGACACCGGAACGATCCGCACGTGGAGCCCGCCGGTCGGTACGGCCGCGAACCCGGACTACTCGGTGTCCGTGCGCGCCCTCAGCGGCGCCTGGACCGATCTCTTCACCTATCGGGTGAAGCTCGGCCACCAGGACGGAAGCACCTTCGACGCGTCGATGGTCAACTTCGACTTCTCCGGCACGATCGAAGTGCGCGTCACGTTCGCCGCGGCGACGCTCGGCACCTACGACATCCGTCCGACCTCGTACGGGATCTCCGGGACGAAGTCCGGCAACTCCGTCACCTTCTCCCTCTCGCAGAAGGCCGACGCCCCTCGGAAGGTGGTCTTCCGCGCGAACGGCGACTGGGAGCAGCACACTCTCCACATTCTGACCGCGGCGCCGGAGACGGACGCCCCCGATCCCGCGGCGCCCAACGTCTTCGTGGTGCAGCCCGGCCAGGCGGCGCCCTTCCAGCTCCCCGCAGGCAAGGACACCTACTACTTCGCGCCCGGCGCGCACACGCTCCCGCGCGGGATGTGGGCCGAGTTCGACCTCGGGGCCGAGTATCCACTCGACCGGATCCAGCTCGCGCAGGCCACGTTCAAGATCGGCATCGGCATGATGCCGACCGCGTACCCGAACAAGTTCACCGTCGAGACCAAACGCACGGCCGCCGATCCCTACCAGCTGGTCGTCGACGGCACCGGCAACACGCAGACCGGTGAGGTCACGAAGACCTTCGCGCCGAAGACCGCCCGCTACGTCCGCCTGAACCTCCTGGGGAGCAGCACGACGACCGGCTTCCAGTTCTCGAATGCCGTTTCGGAGTTCCGCGCCTTCGCCGGCGCGTCCGGAAACCTGGCGCAGGGGCATGCCGCCGCCGGCGCGACCCCCGATTTCTTCGCCCTGGCCGACGGCAGCACCGCGACCGCATTCGCCTCCGCCAGCGGCTACGGCAACTGGCACGCCGCTGAGACGTTCTTCATCCGGGAGTCCTCGACTGTGTACCTCGCGCCCGGCTCGGTCGTCCACGGCGCCTTCGCCTCCGACGGGGTGAGCGACATCATGATCCGCGGTCGCGGCATCCTCGACGGAAGCACCTTGACGCACGACGTCGCCGGCCAGGGCGAGGTCCGCACCGGTGCCGTATGGCTCACCGGCGGGCATGACAACACCGTCGAGGGGATCACGATCCTCGACTCCACGATGTGGACCGTCGTGATGAACTTCGCCACCCGGCCCGTCGTGCGCGACATCAACATCCTCGCCTATGAGGTCAACGCCGACGGAATCCACTTCAGCGGATCGTCCGACGGACTCATCAGCGGCGTGTTCATCCGCACGCCGGACGACAGCATCGTGATGTACCACTACGGCCCCGGCCACGACAACACCTTCACCCGGAGCGTGTTCTGGGGCGACGACGCGCACATCTTCCTCTTCGGGCTCGGCACCGTTCCGAACGCCCCGATCAGCGATCTCACGATCAGCGACAACGACATCCTCAACCAGCGCGGCGTCTACGACCTCGACAAGTTCAACGGGGTGATGAAGGTGTGGCCGAACGGCGGCAACCATACTTCGCGCGTCAGCTTCTCCGACATCCGGATCGATGCGTTCCGCGAGCCGGCGAAGGCCGCGGTCTTCCAGTTACGCACCGATGAGCGCTTCGCCGGAGAAGGCGGCGGCACGATCTCGGACGTGACGATGTCCGGCATCCGCGTGGCCGGCACAGGGGAACGGGCCTCCAAGATCGCGGGCACCGGCGCGATCGACGGCGTCCACATCTCCGCCTACACGAGAGGGACGACGCCGGTCACCGACACGTCGAACGGGAACATCGCGATCACCGGGGTCGTCTCCAACGTCACGATCGACGGCGCGACGGTGCCAGCCGCGCCGTCGTCCACGCTGCACAACACAGGGTTCGAGACCCCGGCGATGCCCGGGTCGTTCCAGTACTCGCCCGCGGGGTCCGGCTGGACCTTCTTCAACGAGGCCGGGATCGCGGCGAACGCCAGCCCGTTCGGCGTCGGGCTCTACGGGGCCGCGAACGCCCCTCAGGGAACGCAGGTCGGATTCGTGCAGAAGAGGGGACGGCTCGAGCAGAGCTTCGGCGGAGCCCCGGTCGGGCAGACCTACCGCGTGAAGTTCCTCCTCGCCGCGCGCCCCGGCGACACGACGCCTCAGGCAGTGACGGTCACCTTCGATGGGACGGTGCTGGGGACCTATACGCCGGGTGGTACCTCCTACACGGAGTTCACGACGCCGTCCATCGCACAGGGCGGTGGGACCCACACGATCGGCTTCACCGGGACGACGGATGCCGACCGCACCGCGTTCGTCGATGACGTCCGGCTGGTCCCGGGCGCGTAGTCGGCTCGCCGAAGGAGAGGGGAGAGCCACGGCTCTCCCCTCTCTCGTCTCAGACCGGCGGAGCCGCCGTCGAGGAGCGGACGACGAGCTCCGGCTCGAAGGACCTCGTGCGTCCGGCGGCGCTCTCCCCCGCGGCGAGCGCGAGCACGAGCTCCGCCGCCGCCCTTCCGAGCTCGTACTGCGGCTGATGGATGGTGGTAAGCGGAACGGGCGCCATCGCCGCCCCGTCGATGTCGTCGTAGCCGATGACCGAGAACCGCCCGGGTACGGATATCCCCCGCTGGAGCAGCACCGACTGCAGGGTCAGCGCGATGAGGTCGTTCGCGCAGAAGGCGGCCGTCACCTCAGCGATGCCGTCGGCGATCCGCTCCGCGACCTCCCGTCGCGCCGTCGTGGAGTGACCTTCGGCCGTGACCCGCCGCAGCCGCGCACGATCGATGCCGTACTCGTCATAGGCGCGAAGACAACCGAGGTAGCGGTCGTCGATCTGGGGTTCGGCACCCGGGCCTCCCACGAAGACGATGTCGCGATGCCCGAGGGACAGCAGGTGCCTCATCGCCAGGTACCCGCCGTGCGTGTTCTCCACATCGATCCCGGGGAAGCCGAACCCATGACTGCCGCCACCCAGGAGCACCACGGGGGCGCCACTGGCCTCCAGCCGCCGGAGGGCGGTCTCGCCCGCGCTCATCGCCATCACGACGGCCCCGACGACGCGCATCTCGGACAGCACCCGCGCGTAGTGCTCCTCACGATCGGGGTCGCCGTCGGTGTTGCAGATGACCACGACGTGCCGGGCGCCGATCGCGACGTCCTCGATCCCGCGGGAGACCTCGACGAGAAACGGATTGCCGGAGTCGGGGATGAGGAAGGCGATCGCGTGGCTGCGCCCGCCGCGCATCACGCGGACGCCGGCGTTCGGGATGAAGCCGAGCTGCTCGATCGCCGATTCGATGCGCTCACGCGTCTCAGGAGCGATCGGCTTGTTGTCATTGAGGTAGTTGGACACCGTGCCCAACGACACCTCTGCGAGCCGTGCGACCTCGCGGATGGTGGCTCTCCGCGTCATGGCCTCCCCCGTCGTGCTGTTCCGGCCAACCAGGCGGTGCCCGTCAGCCTAGTCGAAAAGCGGCCTCCGTCCCGGCGCGGACTGCGGGCTGATGATCCCCAGATTGTGGTGGGTGCGGAGCAGGGTGGTCTTGCCGCCGCCTGTCGGACCGATGATGATCGTCATGTCGGCGACGCCGAAGCGCTCCTGGCCGTGGGGGAAGACCGCCCCGCAGACCGTGTTCGGCGAGCCCGACAAGGAGTCCGTGCACGCCCAGTTCGACCGTGTCCTCGACACCCTCGAACTTAAGCTGCCGAAGAGCTTCGCGCACCTCGAGGCATCCGATACGGCCGGCCACCGCGCGGGTTGCGACGAACCGTCGGCGCACGCCATCGCCGCACGTCAGCGCGTGAGGATCAGCGCCTCGCCCTGACCGCCCCCGCCGCAGAGACCGACGGCGGCCGTGCCCGAACCGCGACGGACGAGCTCGTGCACCGCGTGGACGACGAGCCGCGCGCCGGAGGCGCCGATCGGGTGCCCGAGGGCGATGCCGCCGCCGTGGATGTTCACGACGTCCTCCCCCACGCCGAGCTCGCGCTGCGAGCGGGTGACGACGGCGCCGAACGCCTCGTTGATCTCGATGAGATCCAGATCGGATGCCGCGAGATGCTGCCGCTGCAGGGCCTGCGCGATCGCGCGCGCGGGCTGCGCATGCAGCGAGTTGTCAGGGCCCGCGACCTGTCCGGCCGCGCCCACCACGGCGAGAACGGGCCAGCCGCTCGCGTCGGCGTGCGCGCGCGTGGTCAGCACCACGGCGGCCGCGCCGTCGGAGATCTGCGACGCGTTGCCGGCCGTGATCGACCCGTCGGCCGCGAACGCGGGGCGAAGACCCGCCAGCGTCTCCGCGGTGGTCTCGTCGCGGATGCCCTCGTCGGTGGTGATGGTCACCGCGGGACCGCGGCGCTGCGCCACCTCGACGGCGACGATCTCGGCATCGAAGATCCCGGCATCCCGCGCCGCCGCGGCGCGCTGGTGCGACAGGGCGGCGACGCGGTCCTGCTGCTCGCGCGTGACCTCGAAGTCCTGACCGACCTCTTCGAGCGTGTGCTCGCGCGCGCCGCCCATGCCGAAGATGCCCTCGAAGATGTCGGAGAACGCCGAGCC
>CANSLE010000102.1 GCA_947647645.1 uncultured Microbacterium sp. | reverse complement strand
CCGAGCGCGGCGACCCGGGCGGTCTCCGCGACGTTGTCCGCATAGGGCAGCGTGGAGGCGTCGAACATGGCGGAGGTGAACCCGAGTGCTGCGGCGGCCTCCACCAGCGCCGGATCCTCGCAGTGGTCGAGGTGCAGCCCGACCGGGACCTCCGCCGCGCGAGCGAGCGCGAGGCAGGCGGAGCCGATCGGGTCCAGTCCGCCGTGGAAGCGGATCGCGTTGTGGCTCACAGACAGCAGCACCGGCAGCCCTGCGGCCTCCGCACCCGCGACGATCCCCTCGGCGAACTCGAGGGTGATGACGTTGAAGGCGGCGACGGCGGGCAGGACCGAGCCCGGTGCGAGGAGCTCTCGGGGGCCGCTCAGCATGTCTCGACGGTGACGCCGGCCGCGCGGAAACGCTCCAGCGCCTCCGCCTCTGCGCCGTCGTCGACGATGAGCGTGTCGATCGCGCTGATCGGGACAAGGCGCGCCGGTCCGCGCTGCGCGAGCTTGCTGTGGTCGGCGAGCATGATCAGCTTCGGGGCGGACGAGGCGAGCGAGCGGTCGGTCTGCGTCTCGCTGAGGTTCGTCCCGGTGACGCCGATCTCCGGGTCGATCCCGAAGGCGCCCGAGTAGACCTGGTCGATGCCGAACTCGCCGAGGCCCGCGATCGTGAGGTGCCCGAGGAGGCTCATCTCGGTGCGGCGCAGGAGCCCGCCGAGCACGATGATCTCCAGGTCCGGGTACTGCGCCAGCCGGTTGACCACCATCAGACTGTTGGTCACGACCGTCAGGCCGCGGACGGCACCGAGATACGGCAGCATCGACTCGGTGGTCGTGCCGCCGGTGATCAGGATGGTGGAGTTGTCAGCCACGTGCGCGGAGGCGGCCTGGCCGATCCGGCGCTTCTCCTCGGCGAAGGCGATCTCGCGCAGGGGGCGCAACGGCTCCACGTCATCGGAGAGCGGTGCGGCGCCTCCGTGGATGCGCTCGATCAGCCCGCGCTCCTGCAGGTCGTTGAGGTCGCGGCGGACCGTGGACGTGCTCACCCCGAGCAGGCGCGCCATCTCGTTCACCGAGCCCGTGCCGTACGCGCGGATGTAGTTGAGCAGCTCGCGCTGCCGCTTCGGTCCGAGCAACGGTTCAGTAGCCTGAGACACGGTCCACCTCATTCACGATCGGCCGCCCGTCGGCGAGCCTGGTCAGGTTCTCGACCACCAGGTCGAGGGTCTGGGCATGGTACTGCGGGGCGAGACCTGCGACGTGCGGGGTGACCAGCGCGTTGGGCTCCGACCACCAGACGGAGTCGGGAGGCAGCGGCTCGTCGTCGAAGACGTCCACGGCGGCACCACCGATCCTTCCGTCGCGCAGCCGCTCGAGCAGTGCCGCCTCGTCCACGATCCCCCCGCGCGCGATGTTGATCACCAGCGCACCGGGCGGCAGCAGGTCCAGCTCCCGCGCCCCGATCATCCCACGCGTCAGCTCGGTGAGCGGGACGACCACCACGAGGATGTCGCTGCGCGTCAGCACCTCGTCGAGCCGGTCCATCGGCAGCACCTGCGCGCGGTCGCCGTCGGCGGTCTGCCGGCCGGTGTCGAACTTGGCCTGCGCCGCATTGGGCACGCCGGTGCGGCTGAGGCCGAGCACGTCCATCCCGAACACGCTCGCCAGCCGCGAGATCTCGCGG
Organism: uncultured Microbacterium sp.; assembly: GCA_947647645.1. Lineage (GTDB taxonomy): Bacteria > Actinomycetota > Actinomycetes > Actinomycetales > Microbacteriaceae > Microbacterium. The sequence continues at coordinate 6,238 of CANSLE010000102.1, read as the reverse complement.
CCGATGCGGCCGTAGCCGATGATGCCCAGCGTGGAGCCGGCGAGCTGCCGGGGCGTGAGGGTTGCCAGGCGTTCGGCCGGATCCGGCCAGCTGCGGTCGTTCCTGTGCCGCACGATCAGCGGCATCCGGTGCGCCAGCTCCAGGACGGCCATCATCGCGTACTCCGCCATCGGCACCGGCGCGATGCCGCCGAGCGTCGCGAACGGCACGGCGCTCGCCCACAGCCGGGTCTCGCGCACGTGGTCGACACCGGAGGTGTCGAGCTGCACGCAGCGGAGCGCCGGCACCTGCTCCGGCTCCGGGAACCACGCGGTCGTGTGCAGCAGATCGACGCGGCGGAGCAGATCCGCGGGGGCCGCGGCCGCCTCCGCCGGAGTCAGTCGGTGCACCTCGACCTCAGGAAGCCGGGCGGTGAGCTCGGCGAACCAGGCATCCGGGAGCGGCAGGGTGGACAGATAGGTGACGGTCATTTGATTCCTGTTCGGGCGAAGCCCTGGACGAAGTAGCGCTGGAAGGCGAGGAAGAGGACGACCATCGGCAGCACGGAGATCAGGGCCAGCGCCATGATCGAGTTGTAGTCCGGGGCGGTCTGGTTCTTCAGGTACAGCATCCCGATCGGGAGGGTGAAGAGGTCGTTGTCCTTGAGGGCGATCAGCGGCCACCCGAAGTCGTTCCAGCTGCCCAGCAGGGTGAGCAGCACCAGCACCGCGATCAGCGGCTTGCACAGCGGCAGCACCACCTGCAGGAAGATGCGGACGTGCCCGGCGCCGTCGATCCGCGCCGCCTCCACGATCTCGTCCGGGATGCCGATGAAGAACTGCCGCGAGAGGAAGATTCCGAAGGCGGCGGCCGCGCCAGGGAGGATGACGCCCCAGTACGTTCCGAAGATCCCGAGGCCAGCGACCAGCTTGAACTGCGCGACCATGATCGCCTGCACCGGGATCATCATGGTCGCCAGCGCCAGGATGAAGACGGCGTTGCGGCCGCGGAAGCGGAGCCGGGCGAACGCGTAGCCTGCGAGCAGGTTCACCGTGACGGTGAACACCGTGACGAAGATGCCGATGACGGCCGAGTTCCCGAACCAGGTGAACACCGGGTACTCGGTGAGCACATTCACGAAGTTCTCGAGGGTGAACGTGCTCGGCCACAGATGCAAGCCCGGCTCGAACACCTCCCCCCGGGGCGAGAACGCCACCACGCACATCCAGTACAGCGGGAAGATGACGATCGCCGACACGACGACCGCAATCAGCATGCGCCAGCCCATCCCCTTCCTTGCCTCGTCGGAGCCGCGGCGGCGGGCCGGGCGGCGCGGGGTATGGGCGGGCTCGTCGACAGCGGTCGCCACCTCGAGCAGGACGCCTGAGTTGTCGGTCATGGTCTCTCCTACTCCACCAGGTCGCGGGTCCGGCTCGTCTTCCACTGCACGAACGTGAAGGCGAGCGTGATGAGCAGGATGACGATGCCGATGGCGGCGCCGTAGCCCTGCTCCCGGATCTGGAAGCCGTTGCGGTACGCGTACGTGACCAGCACCGAAGTGGCGTTGCCCGGGCCCCCGCCGGTCATCACGAAGATGAGGTCGAACACCTGGAACGACGCAATCACGTTCATGATCAGGAGGAAGAACGTGGACGGGCCGACCAGCGGGACCGTCAGCCTCCGGAACTGTTGCCAGCGGCTCGCGCCGTCGATCCGTGCCGCCTCGTAGAGCTCGGGCGAGATCGACTGCAGGCCGGCCAGGTAGATAATCATGTTGAAGCCGACGCGCAACCAGATGGCCACGATGACCACCGAGATCATCGCCGGCACGCCCTGCGACTGCCACGCCACCGGGCTCAGACCGAGCGCGCTGAGGATCTTGTTCAGGAGGCCGCTGGACTCGTAGAAGATGATCATCGCGATCATGCCGGAGGCGACCCCGGAGATGACCATCGGCAGCACGATGATCGTGCGGAAGACGCCACGCGCCGGCAGCACCGAGTTGAGCAGCACGGCCAGGCCGAGACCAGCCGCCAGGTCGATCGGGACCGTGAGCACCGTGAACACGAGGGTATTCCACATGCTCTGCCAGAAAACCGGATCGGAGATCAGCCGGACGTAGTTGTCCCAGCCGACCCACTCCGGCGTGCCGAACCCCTTCGTCTCCTGGAAGGACAACTGCAGCGCCCAGAGGATCGGCAGGAACAGGAAGATCGCCATCAGCACGAGGTTGGGGCCGAGGAACCCCCAGCCGACGAGCGACTCCTTGAACCGGGCGGCGCGGCGCGCCGCCCGGGGGCGGCTCGACGCGATGGTGCCGTCGCGCCGCCCGCGGGCGGTCATGGTGGACATTACTTCGTTGCTTCCTTCACCGCGTCGGACAGCTTCGCGAGCGTGTCCTTCGTGGACTGGCCGCCGATGAAGGCGGCGTCGAGCTGGTCCTGCAGGGCGGTGTTGATGGCCGACATGGCCGGCGAGGTCAGCTGCTTCACGTCGCTCGGCTCGATGGTCGTGGCCTGGTCGACGAACGCGGGCATGACGTCCGGCCGCACGGCGTAGGCGATCTTGTCGCCGCCGAGGTCCGTCCGGGTGGGCAGCTCGTTGGTCGCGGCGCAGAAGGCCGACATGCTGTCCGCCTGCACCATGAACTTCAGGAACTCGGCGGCGAGCTTCGGGTTCTTGGTCGCCTTGGTCGCGACCAGTGCGTTGCCGCCCAGGTCGGTGGCGCCGCGCTCGTCCTTCGGCATCGGGATGGCGGTCCAGTCGAACTTGGCGAGGTTCGCCATGTCCGGCACGAGGAACGAGCCGAGGAAGCCCATCGCGGCGGTGCCCTCGGAGAAGAGGGAGTCGGCGTACGTGGACGACTTCACCGAGCTCGTCGGCGGCACCCACTGCTTCTCGAAGAACGACTTGGTGAAGTCGAGGGCCTTGGTGCCCGCGGCGGAGTCGATCGCCGGGGTCTTGCCGTCCGCGTCGATCAGCTTCCCGTTGGCCTGGAACAGCCAGCTCAGCCAGCGCGCGGCGCCCGCCTGCTGCCAGTTGTAGACGAACGGGTACTTGTCGGCGGGGAGGGAGGCGCGCAGCTTGGCGGCGACGTCGGCGAACTGGTCCCAGGTCCACGCGTCCTTCTGCGTCTTCGGGAGGGTGGAGGTGTCGATGCCCGCCTGCTTCAGCATGTCGAGGTTGACCAGCAGGGCCGACACGTCGGTCTGGTGCGGGACGCCGTACGGCTTGCCGTCGTACGAGACCGCCTGCCACATCGCAGGCTGGAACGCGCTGATCTCGCTCTTGCTGAAGTAGCTACTGAGGTCGAGGAGCTGGTCCTGGCTCGAGTAGACACCGAGGTTGCCGTAGTCGACGCGGAAGACGTCCGGTGCATCCCCCGACGACAGCTGCGCGTCGATGTTGGAGAACATCTGCTCGTACGGGACGACGTTGAGCTTGACCGTCGCGCCCTTGTGCTCGGACTCGAACTGCTTCACCAGCTTCTTGAACGAAGCCTCCTCGGACTTGCTCGCCCAGGTGGTGAACGTGAGGTTTCCGGAGGCCGAGTCGCCCCCGGAGCCGCTGCCGCCGCCGAAGCCGGAACAGCCCGCGAGCGCGAGCGCCGAGGCGAGAGCGACCCCGACGAGGGCCGTGGCCCTCCTCTTGCTGAATTTCACGCTGCGATCTCCTTCGTGATCGTGGCGACAGCCGGTGCTTCGCTGCGCCAGAGTGGTTTCCGGCAGTATTCAACAAACAACATCAATTAGTCAAGAACTTCCATACTCTGCTCATTTCTGATTGAATTTGCTCAGATTGTTCGAGCTCGCTCACCGACCAAGGAACACAAGTATGAACGAATACGCCTCTGACGCCGGCGCCGTCACCCGCGCCGAGCTCACGAGCCAGCCCGAGGTCTGGGCGGCGGCTCTCCAGCTCCCCACAGCGCAGCTCGCGCTCCTCCCCGCCGCCGGCGAGAAAGCGCTCGTCATCGGGTGCGGCACCTCGTACTACATCGGCGACGCCTACGCGTACCTGCGCAACGACGCCGGGCTCGGGCGCACGCGCGCCGCCATCCCGACGGAGCTCACCTGGGTCGACGACGACGAGCACATCGTCGTGATCTCCCGCTCCGGGACCACGGCCGACGTCATCGACGTGGTGCGCCGCTACGGCGCCACCCACCGCATCACCGGCATCCTCGGCGACGTGGACACCCCGCTCGGCGAACTGCTCGCCGACCGGACCGTGCACCTGGGCTTCGCCGACGAGAAGTCGATCGTGCAGACCCGCTACGCGACCACCGGCCTGACCACGCTGCGCGCGTCCATCGGCGCCGTCCCCGACACGCTGGTGGCCGACGGGCGGGCTGCACTGGAGCTGCCCCTCCCCGCCGACCCCTCCGACCTGCGCCACATCGTGTTCCTCGGCCACCGCTGGAGCGTCGGCCTCGCTTACGAGGCGGCCCTGAAGGTGCGGGAGTCCGCCGGTTTCTGGACGGAGTCCTACCCGGTCTGGGAGTACCAGCACGGCCCGATCTCGTGCGCCGGGCAGGGCACCCTGGTGTGGGCGCTCGACGAGCTCCCCGACGTGGTCGCCGACGACATCCGCTCGACCGGCGCCGAGGTATACGTGAACGACCTGGACCCCCAGGCGAACCTCGTCCTCGTACACCGCCTCGCGCTGGCGCTCGCGCTGCACCTCGGGCGCAACCCCGACACCCCGCCGTATCTCAACCGCTCCGTGCTGACCACCAGCTGATGCCGCTGGTGACCGTCGCGATCCTCCCGCATTCCGCGGAGGCCGCGCTGCTCTCGCGCGTGGCCGATGCAGTCGCGGACACCCTCGGCCTCGCGCAGGGCGACGTGATCGCCCTGACGACACCGGTGCGCTCCGCCGCCGTGAGCGGCCGCGGCCCACTGGCGACGTGGTGGCCCCTCCTCACCGTGCACGGCTCGGACCGCGGCGAGGAGGCCATGCGCGCCGCCCTGGCGGCCGCGGAACACGCCATCATTGCCTGGGGAGAGACGAACGGTGTCGCGATCGAAGGAGTGTGGACCGAGTGGGCGCTGCCGCTGAACCGCTGAACGGATCCGAGCTGCTCGTCCTCGGCGAGCTCTGCGTTGACCTCATCATCCCGGTCGACGACGAGATCCGCTTCGGGCAGCACGAGCAGCTCGTCCCGGCGACGACGCTCACGATGGGCAGCTCGTCGGCGATCACCGCGTGCGGTGCAGCGGCACTGGGCACCGGCACGCGCCTGATCAGCGTGCGGGGAGACGACACGTTCGGGCGATTCCTCGACGCCGAGCTCCGGCGCCTGGGAGTCGGCACCGCACTCATCCGCGTCGACGCCACACTCCCGACCGGCGCCTCCACCCACCTGACCCGGCCGGACGGCGACCGCGCCATCCTCACATCGCTCGGCTCGATCGGAACGGTCAGCGCGGACGATGCCCCGGATGCGGTGCTGCGCACCGCGCGCCACCTGCACGTCGGCTCCTACTTCCTGCAGACCGCGCTCCAGCCCGACGCCCGCGCGCTGTTCGCCCGCGCCCGCGCACTCGGACTGTCCACCTCGCTCGACGGCAATTTCGACCCCTCCCAGGATTGGGACAGCGGCGTGCTCGACGCCCTGGCCGAGGTCGACGTCCTCTTCGGCAACGATGCCGAGCTGTGCGGCATCGCCAGGGACGACGACGCCGCCTCCGCGGTGCGTCTGCTCCTCGACCGGATGCCGGAGGGTGCGATCGTGGTTCGCAAGCTCGGTCCCGCCGGCGCGCAGGCGTGGGAACGGATCGGTTCCGGCCTCCGCGTGCTCTCCTGCGGCATCCCCGCGGTGCCCGGCGCTCTCATCGACACGGTCGGCGCCGGCGATACCCTCGCCGCCGGCTTCGTCTCCGCGCGCCTGCGGGGTGAGCCGACAGGCCGCAGCCTCGCCATCGCCGTCTCCTGCGGCTCCGCCTCCACGCGCGGACCCGGCGGCGTCGGCGCCCAACCAGGGTGGGACACCGCCCGCTCGCTCGCCGCGACGCTGACCGTCGCGCAGAACGGAGACTGACCATGCGTATCCTGCTCATCGGCGCCGGCGGCGTCGGGAACGCCATCGCCAAGATCGCCGCACGCCGGGCGTTCTACGAACTCATCGTCGTGAGCGACTACGACCCGGCGCGTGCACAGGCCGCCGTCGACTGGATCCGCGCACGGCACGGCGACGAGGTCGCCGCGCGCTTCATCGCGGCCCGGATCGACGCCTCCGACCCGGCCTCGGTCGCCG
>CANSLE010000101.1 GCA_947647645.1 uncultured Microbacterium sp. | reverse complement strand
CCTGACGTTCTTCGAGGAGTGGGGCCCTCGCGGCATCCGCGCCGCCGACGGCGCCGAGTACCCCGTCGCCGCGGCGGTGCGGGCGCTGGCGACGCTGTCCGGATCGACGCTGCTGTACGGCGGGAGCATCGACGGGCTGGTGTGGGTGGTCGGCGGGCTCGCCCCGGACGGCCTCACGACGCTGCTGGCGGCGAACCTCGACGAGGTCGCGCACACGGTGACGATCGTCGGCGGGCTCGAATGCACGGTCGCGGTGCCGGCCGGGGGCTGGGTGCGCACGACCGGCTGAGCATGCGGGCGGGCCCTCGCACTCAGCGGTCGGCGGATGCCGCCGCGGAATGCGCCCGGCCGGCGATCTCGCGGTAGACATCGAACGCGGCGTTGCGGCGCCGGGCGAGCTGCTGATCACCCTGACGCACGAGCGTGACGAGCCCGAAGTCCAGCATCCAGTCGTCGACCGTCCGCCCGTCGAAGCGGTACAGCCAGTCGACGAGGTCGAGGAAGGGGAACCAGGTGTAGCCGACGATCGGGATCCCCTCGCTGCGCAGCGCGGCGACCTCCCGCTCCGAGTCGCGCAGCCACGCGATCTTCTCCTGCGGTGTGCCCACGAGCGAGGTCTCGGTGATGATGATCGGCAGGCCGTAGCGCGCGCTGTAGAGCTGGGTCAGATCGCGTAGGCCCGCCGCGCCGGCGGGCACCGGGGAGGTGTTGCCCTCTGCGTCCATGCGCACGGTCGTGAAGGTCGGGTAGTAGTTGACGCCCACGACGTCGGGACGCACGGCGTTCTCGCGGAACCAGCTCAGCTCCGCGCCGTCGAAGCCGTGCTCCCCGAGCCAGCCGCGCAGCGGATGGGCGTCGTCGACCCGGCCCGTGATGAGGTCGAGCGCGAGGAAGCGCCGCTGTTCCAGGAGCTCGCGCGGCAGGGGCGCGGTCTCGCCCTCGTAGCGGAACCCCGCGTCGACGTGGACGAACACGGCATCCGGGTTGACGTCCGCGATCTCCTGCTGTGTGCGCACCATGCCGCGCGCGAGCACGCGCACGAGGGCGAGGAAGCCGTCCACGCCCTCGAGGTACGGCGGCCACTTCCCGTTCTGGCCGCACCACTCGGCGTTGACGATCGGCTCGTTCAGCGGAGTGAAGTCGTCCCAGACGCCGCGGTAGCGCTCCGCGACGGCTCGGCCGTAGGCGGCGACGCGCTCGGGGTAGGCGGAGTTGAGGAACGCGTTGTCGAGCCAGGTGGGCGTTCCGTAGTGCATCAGGTCGACGATGCAGCGGAGGCCGCGCTCGCTCATGTGCCGGGCGACCTGATCGGTCCAGCTCCAGTCGAAGCGGCCGGGCTCCGGCTCGACCAGGTACCACGGCACACCCCACCGGATGAACTGCGCGCCCGACTCGGCCACCAGGTCGAGGTCCTCGCGCCAGTGCGAGTAGTGCTGCGTGAGCTCGTACTCGTCGAGGGCGCGGTGCCCGGGGCGGATCTGCGGGATGAAGGTGTCCTCGATCCCGACGCCGTAGTGGAGTCGGCCGTCGTCGTACCAGGCGGTCATGCGGGTCCTCTCGTGGATGCGGGCGGATGCGGCGGCAGCCGGGGTCATTTGAGCCCCGTCGTCGCGATCCCCGCGACGAAGCTGCGTTGGATCAGGAGGAAGAAGACGACGACCGGCAGCAGTGCGAGCAGCGATCCGGCCATCAGCAGGCCGTACTCGACGACGTGCTGGCCCATGAACAGGGCCAGCCCCGCCGGCAGCGTCGACGACTCCACCTTCGAGGACATCACCAGCGGCCACAGCAGATCGTTCCAGTTGTACTGGAAGTGGAAGAGTCCGAGCGTCAGCAGCGCCGGCTTGGCCAGCGGCAGGATGACCTGGCGGTAGATGCGCCATTCGGAGGCACCGTCGACCCGCGCGGCCTCCTCCAGGTCGCGCGGGAGCGAGAGGAAGAACTGCGTGAGGAAGAAGATGCCGAAGGCGTTGGTCATGCGCGGGATGATCATGCCCGGGAGCGTGTTGGTCAGCCCCATGCCGTTGAGCATGTCGTAGAGCGGGATGAGCGTGACCTGGAAGGGCAGCATGAGCAGCAACAGGATCAGCACCATCACGACACCGCGCCCGCGGAACGGGATGCGCGCGAGCGCGTAGGCGGCCATCGAGTCCAGCAGCAGCGAGATGACCGTGACGCCGCCCGCGAAGACGATCGTGTTGACGTAGAGCCGCGCGAACGGGATGCGCTGCCACACGTCCACGAAGTGGTCGAGGGTGAACTCCCGCGGCCACAGGGTGGGCGGGTAGGTGACGATGTCGGCCTCCGGCTTGAAGGCGGTCAGCGCCAGCCAGACGATCGGCAGCAGCATCCCGATCGCGATCAGGATCGCGACGACGGCGAGCAGCCACTGCGTGACGCGGTACATGCGGCGCCGGCGGCGCGGGATGTCCGCCGAAGGACGGGTGAGGGGGCGCGTGGTCACGGTGGCGGCCATCAGTAGGTCACCGCCCGCCGGCGCAGCCAGCCGTACTGCACCATCGACAGCGCGAACACGAAGATCAACAGGACGAAGGAGATGGCCGAGGCGTAGCCGAAGCGCAGCTCCTGGAAGCCCTGACGGTAGATGAGCATGACGAGTGTCTCCGTCTTGAAGTAGGGGCCGCCGTGCGTCATGACGTAGATCTGGTCGAACGCCTGGAGCGTCGCGATCAGCGCGAGCACCGACACCAGGAGGGTCTGGTTGGACAGCAGCGGGAGAGTGACATTGCGGAAGCGCTGCCAGGGGCCGGCGCCGTCCAGCGTGGCCGCCTCGTAGAGGTCGGCGGGGATCGACTGGAGGCCGGCGAGGTAGATCACCATGTAGAAGCCGACGAACTTCCAGACGCCGACCATCATGACCGCCGGCATCGCGAATCGCGGGTCGGTGAGCCAGCCCTGCTCGGTGACGATCCCGATCCGGCTCAGCCAGTACGACAGCAGGCCGATGTTCGGATCGAGCAGGAACGACCAGGCGATGGCGACGATGCCGAGCGAGACGATGAAGGGCAGAAAGATCGCGGTGCGCACGAACGTGCGCCCGAAGAACGCGCGGTTCAGCATGACGGCGAACACGAGCGCCAGCACCACGGTGACGGGCGCGACCACGAGCGCGTAGAGCACGGTGTTCCAGAACGCGTTCCAGAACGCCGGGTCGCCCGCCAGCTCGACGTAGTTGCCGAGTCCGATGAACTGGGCGGCCTTGATGAGGTTGTAGTTCGTCAACGACAGGTACACCGCCTGCGCCATCGGGTAGAGCGTGAACACCGCGAGCACGATCAGCGAGGGCGTGAGGAACAGCCAGGCCGTGAGCTGCCGGCGAGACGCGGGTCCCCGCCCACGCCGCGGTCGCACGGTCGTGTGCGGCGATGCCAGATCGGATGCCGTCATCGTGGTTCTCCTTCTGCTGTGCGGGCCGGGCGCCCGCCCGACCCGCACAAGGGGGTCACTTGTCCAGGAGTGCCTGGACGTCCTTCGACGCCGACGGGAAGATCGTGTCGACCGTCCCGTCGCCGTTGAGCGCCTTCTGCAGCGACGGCCAGAAGATCGTCTCGCCGATGCTGCCGCCGGCCGCGACGCCGGGCAGGAGGATCTTGGCGCGCGAGGCGACATCGGGTGCACCGAAGATCGCGGGGTAGGGGCTCGCCGTCACCTGGCTGGCCACGTCGGCCCGGTTGGGCGGGAAGCCCGAGCCGCTCGCCCACGTGATCTGCCCCTGCGTCGAGTTCCAGTACGCGAAGAAGGCGTAGGCGGCTTGTTTGGTGGCCTCGTCGGCACGCGCTGCGACCCCCATGGACACGACGTCGCCGAGGATGGCGTCGCTGGCCGGGCCGGCCGGCGGCGCCGCGATGCCGTAGCTCAGTCCCGCCTTGTCGAAGCCCGTGGTCATCCACGGGCCGACGATCTCGATGGCCGCCTTCCCGGTCTGGAACAGCTTGTCGGCGTCCGCGCCGGAGAGGCCGATCGGCGAGGCCTTCTTGTTCTTGACGAGATCGACCCAGTAGTTCAGCGCGGTGAGGGTGGCCGGATCGCCGAGCATGGAGGTCTTGCCGTCGTCCGAGACGATGCCGCCGCCCGTGCCCCACGGCAGGCTCATGAACACCGGTACGGTCTCGTGGTCGCCGAGCGCCATCGCATACTGCTCGGGCTTGCCGTCGCCGTTCTCGTCGATGGTGAGCTTGGGCACCATGGCGGCGAATTCGTCCCATGTCTTCGGGGGCTTGTTCGGGTCGAGGCCGGCCTTGGTGAACAGGTCCTTGTTGTAGTACATCATCATCGGCGTGAAGTTCACGGGCACGCCGTAGTTGACCCCGTCGAACACGGACGCGCCGACGGCGGCCTGGTTGAGCGCCGCCGCGTCGTGGTCGGCGTTCGTGTAGTAGTCGTCCACGGGTGCGAACAGGCCCTGCTGGGCGAACTGCGGCATCCGTGAGGCGGACATGGCGATGATGTCGGGACCGTCCGTGCCCGCGACGGCGGTCAGCACCTTCTGGTACAGCGTGTCCCATGGCATGATCTCGGCCGTGACCGACACCTTGTCCTGCGACGCGTTGAAATCGTCGATCACCTTCTGCAGCGCGGGCCCGTCAGGTCCGGTGAAGCCGTTCCAGAAGGTGAGGGAGACCTTGCCTCCGGCATCGGTGCCGCCGCCTCCCCCGCTGCCCTGGCCCGCGCACCCGCTCAGCGCGAGGGCGAGGATGCCCGCACCCGCGGCGGCGAGCCGGAGACTGCGCATCCGGCGTCGCCCGGACGATTGCTGTGTCCTCATCGATCTTCCTTTCGTTCAACGTTGAACAACCTGCGTGCGATCTGTTATACCTGAAGCGGTAATCGTTGAACAAGTACTTTGCGGTAATCGTTGAACAGACCGTGCGGTGTGTGGCACTGTGTTCACACGCCGCGGACAGGACGGGGATCAGGCTGGTGTCACGAACGACGTTGAAAGATGTGGCCGAACGCGTCGGCGTCTCGGCGAAGACCGTCTCCAACGTCGTCAACGGCACCGGTTGGGTCACCGACGAACTCACGTCGCGGGTGCGCGCAGCCATCGAGGAGCTCGGATACCGCCCCAACGTCGCGGCGCGCAACCTGCGCAACGGACGGTCCGGGATGATCGCGGTGGCCCTGCCCGACCTCAGCCAGCCGTACTTCGCCGAGCTGGCCTCCGACCTGGTGCGCGTGGCCCAGGAGCGATCGGTCACCGTCCTGATCAACCAGACCGACGGGCGCGAGGATGCCGAGCGGCGCATCGCGGAGGGTGTGGACATCCCCGTCATGGACGGGCTCATCCTCAGTCCGCTCGCGCTGACCGCGGCCGATCTCGAGCACCGCGTGGACACGACGCCGCTCATCCTGCTCGGCGAGCACATCGGCGAGACCGCGCTGCCCCACGTCACCGTCGACAACACCGCGGCCGCCCGCGCCGCGGTGGAGCACCTCATCGGCCTCGGCCGCCGCCGGATCGCCGCGATCGGTGTGCAGCAGGAGGGACCCAACGAGACCTCGTTGCTGCGCCTGTCCGGGTACCGACAGGCGCTCGCCGCCGCCTGCATCCCGTTCGATCCCGCTCTCGTCGGCACGGTGGACAGCTACCGACGCGCCGATGGCGCGCGCGCCGCCCAGCGCCTGCGGGACGCAGGCACCGCCGTCGATGGGATCTTCGCCTTCAACGACCTGCTCGCGCTCGGCGCGATGCACGTCATGGTCTCGCACGGCGTGCGCGTTCCCGAGGAGGTGGCCGTCATCGGCTTCGACGACATCGACGAGGCCAGCTACAGCACCCCGACGCTGAGCTCGGTCTCGCCCGACACCCTCGCCCTGGCCCGCACGGCGATCGATCTGCTCACCGGCGAGGCGCCGGCTCGGGGCATGCACGTCATCCCGTTCGCGATCGCGCAGCGGGCCAGCAGCGGAGGAGAACAGTGATCGATCCCGGCCCCGTGCCCGCCGCATCCGCCCAGGACGGCTCTTATCCCCGCCCGCAGCTCGTCCGGCCGCGCTGGGTCGACCTGACCGGCGCCTGGGACTTCGCGATCGGCGCGGACGGGGCCCAGCCGGGCGACGTGGCATATGACCGCACCATCGTCGTGCCGTTCCCTCCCGAGTCCGCGGCATCCGGCCTGGAGGAGACCGGACGCCTGGCCTCCGTCTGGTATCGGCGCACGTTCGGCCCGGCCGAGGTGGCGGCGACGGGATGGTCGGACGACGAGCGGATGCTGCTGCACCTCGGCGCCGTCGACTGGGAGTCGACGGTGTGGGTCAACGGCGCGGTCGTGGCGACCCATCGCGGCGGACAGACCCCGGTCACCGCTGACATCACCGCCGCGCTGCGCTCCGACGGCCCCAACGAGGTCGTCGTCCATGCCGTCGATGACCCGGACGACGTCTCGATCCTGCGCGGCAAGCAGGACTGGCGCGACGAGCCGCACGCCATCTGGTACCACCGCACCACCGGCATCTGGCAACCGGTGTGGCTCGAGGCGGTGCCCGCGACCTCCCTCGCCGCCCTCGCCTGGCGCAGCGACGTGGCAGCCGCCGGCGTCGAGCTCGACGTCGAGATCGCCGGGCCCGTCGACGACGACACCTGGCTGCACGTCGCGCTCACGCACGACGGCGAGCTGCTCGCCGAGGCCCGCACGCGGGTGCTCTCGCGTGCGGAGACGGTGCGCCTGCACCTGTCGCGGCAGACAAACGGTCAGCAGTACGAAGAACTGCTGTGGAGCCCGGAGCATCCGACGCTCGTCGACGCGACCGTGCGGCTGGAGACCGGCGCCGGCGCCGACGCGGTCGCGAGCTACCTCGGCATGCGCTCGGTGGCGACGACCGACGCGGAGTTCCTCCTCAACGACCGCCCCGTGGTGCTACGCGCCGTGCTCGCCCAGAACTACTGGCCGCAGTCACATCTGGCCGCGCCCGACGCCCATGCCCTCCGCCGCGAGGTGGAGCTGATCCGCGAGCTCGGGTTCAACACGGCGAGGGTGCACCAGAAGGCGGAGGATCCGCGCTTCCTCTACTGGGCCGACCGGCTCGGGCTCATGGTGTGGGCCGAGACGGCGAGCGCCTACGCATTCGACGGGCGCGCCGCCTCCGCCCTGCTCACGGAGTGGATGGCGCTCGTGGAGCGCGACAGATCCCACCCCAGTGTGATCGTCTGGGTTCCGCTGAATGAGAGCTGGGGCGTGCAGCACATCGCGAGCGCCCCCCGCCAGCGCGCCCTCAGCCGGGCGGTCGCCGACATCACGCGCGCCCTCGACGGCACGCGCCCGGTGATCTCCAACGACGGGTGGGAGCACACCCGCTCCGACATCTGGACGATCCACGACTACGTCGCCGACCCGGAGGTGCTGCGGGAGCGCTACAGCGACCGCGCCGAGCTGCAGCGCATGATCGGCGGTTACGGACCGGCGGGACGCCGTATCGAGGTCGACGGCGACCGGAGCGCCAAGCCGGTGATGCTGACGGAGTTCGGCGGGGTGAGCCTGCGCCCGCAGAACGGCACCGACTGGGGCTACTCGACGGCGGAGACGCCGGCGGAGTTCGGCGAGCGGGTGTGCGCGCTCATCCGTGCAGCGGGTGCCGCCGACCCGCTGGCCGGATTCTGCTATACGCAGCTGACCGACACGGGTCAGGAGACCAACGGCCTGCTCTACGCCGACCGCAGCCCGAAGGTGCCCGTGGAGACGATCCGCGCCGCGGTCACGGCCGGCCGTCCCTGACGGCGGACGACGCACGGACGACGAGGTCGGGGCGGAAGCGCACGGACCGCGCGGGTGCGCCGCCGCGGTCGGCGAGCGTCTCCAGGAGCAGCTCGACCGCCGTCGCTCCGATGCTCCGCGCCGGCTGGCGCACCGACGAGAGCGGCACGACGGCCGCGGCGGCGAAGTCGATGTCGTCGTATCCGATGAGGGCCATCT
>CANSLE010000100.1 GCA_947647645.1 uncultured Microbacterium sp. | reverse complement strand
CCGCGCCGGGCGCCACCGGCGGTGCCAGCGGCGCGGCCGAGACCCCGTGGACGGTCGCGACCGACGTGACGATCACCGGCAGCCCCACGTTCGACAAGATCAAGAGCGCCGGTGCGGTCAAGGTCGGCGTCAAGGAGGACCAGCCCGGTCTCGGCTACCTGAACCCTGTGGACAACAAGCGCAGTGGTTTCGACATCGACATCGCCCGGTGGATCGCCGCCTCGCTCGGCATCGCGGAAGACAAGATCCAGTTCCAGCCGATCGCTTCGGCCAACCGCGAGCAGGCCATCGTCAACGGCGATATCGACTACTACGTCGGCACCTACTCCATCACAGACAAGCGCAAGCAGCAGATCTCCTTCGCCGGTCCCTACTTCATCACCGGGCAGGGCCTTCTCGTCGCGGCGAGCAACGACAAGATCACGGGCAAGGACGCGCTGACGGCCAACGATGTCGTGTGCTCCGCCACCGGGTCCACCTCGATCCAGCGGATCAAGGAGGAGACCCCGGCCAAGACGCAGGAGTTCAGCACGTACTCCGAGTGCGTGGAGAAGCTCAAGGGCGGGCAGGTCGACGCCGTCACGACCGACGAGGCGATCCTCATCGGCTACGCGGCGCAGTCGCCCGGGGAGCTCAAGGTCGTCGGCGAGCCGTTCAGCGAGGAGCGCTACGGCGTCGGCATCGCCAAGGGCGACACCGCTTTCCAGACGTTCATCAACACGATGTTCACCGACGGCGGTTCGACCTGGCAGGCGATCTTCGACAAGAACCTCGGCGCGTCGGGCGTGAAGGCCACGCAGCCCAAGGTCGACGCGGCCGGCTGATCCGTCACGGCGGCGGCGCCACCGAGCGTCGCCGCCGTCACACGGCCCCGCGCAACGACGAAAACGACCACGGAAGGCGGCACGGTGAAGGTCATCACCGACAACCTCGACCTCTGGGGAGAGGCGATCACGGGAACGCTCGTGCTCTTCTTCGGCGGCGGCCTCCTCGCGCTCGTGCTCGGCTTCCTCGTGGGCGCCATGCGTGTCTCCCCGATCCCCGTCGCGCGTGCGGTGGGCGCGGTCTACGTGAACTGGATCCGCAACACCCCGCTGACGCTCGTCATGTTCTTCTTCGCGTTCTGCCTCCCGATCCTCTTGCGCGAGCGCATCGACGCGATCCTGCTGGCGACGCTCGCGCTCGGTGTCTACACCGCCACCTACGTGGCGGAGACCCTGCGCTCAGGCATCAACACCGTTCCCGTCGGCCAGGCGGAGGCCGCGCGCGCCCTCGGGCTCTCGTTCGGCCAGGTGATGACGCTCGTGGTGCTGCCGCAGGCGACCCGATCGGTCATCCCGCCCATGATGAGCGTTTTCATCGCCCTGCTGAAGAACACCACGGTCGCGGCGGGGTTCTCCGTTCTCAACCTGGGCTCGATCCGTGCCTGGCTCAGCGAACGCGGTGAGAACCAACTCGTGACCCTCCTCTGGGTCATGGTCATCTTCGTCGCCATGGTGCTGCTGCTCGCGTGGTTGCAGCGCGCGATCGAGCGTAGATGGAAGGTCGCCCGATGAGCTCCGTGCTGTACGACGTCCCCGGTCCGCGTGCTGTCGTGCGCAACCGCATCCTCGGCCTGGCCACCATCGTCCTCGTCCTCGCCACCGCGGGATGGGTGATCTGGCGGTTCGCCGTCACCGGCCAGTTCGCGGCAGCCAAATGGGAGATCTTCTCCTATGGCGCGATCTGGCAGCGCCTGCTCGACGGCGCCCTCGCCACGCTCGCCGCGTTCGCCTCGGCGGCGGTGGGCGCGCTCGTGCTCGGATTCGTGCTCGCCATCGGGCGGCTCTCCGATCACGCCTGGATTCGAGTACCGGTGGGATGGATCACCGAGGTCCTCCGGGCCGTGCCCGTGCTCGTCTTCATGATGCTGCTCTACTACGGTCTCCCCGTTGTCGGGATGCGGATGGAGCCCTATTGGGCTGTGGTGATCGCGCTCATCGCCTACAACGGGTCGGTGCTCGCCGAGGTCATCCGCGCCGGCGTCGAGTCGCTGCCTCGCGGGCAGGGCGAGGCCGGTTATGCGATCGGGCTGCGCAAGGCCGGCGTCCTGCGACTCGTGCTGCTGCCACAGGCGATTCGCGCCATGATGCCCGTGATCGTCGCCCAGCTCGTCGTCACGCTCAAGGACACCGCCCTCGGGTTCATCATCACCTACCCTGAACTGCTCTATGTCATCAAGCTCCTCGGCTCCAACGCGGTATACGCCTCGCCGCTGATCCAGACCGCGCTCGTCGGCGGATCGATCTACGTCGCGATGTGCCTCGCCCTCAGTTACGTCGCCTACCGCATCGAGCAGCGCAGCAAGCGACGCCAGCAGCAGCAGGCGGTCGCGGGCGGCGCGCCGCACCATCCGGTCGGACAGGGAACCGACACCGAGTTGATCGCGCTGCAGACGCGCGCGGGAAAGCGCAACCGGGGCGGCGCGGGACAGGGATGAGGCGGAGGCGGGCCGGCGAGGTCCCGGAGGCCCGCGTCGCCGCCGGTAGACTCCTCTGTTGTGTCTGACGCACCCGAGATCACCCCCGCGATCACCGCCGAGAACGTGGATGCCGCCGTCACCGACGCCCTGGCGGCGATCGCTGCGGCCGGCTCCACCGCCGAGCTCAAGGCGGCGCGCGCGGCCCATGCCGGTGAGGGGTCGCCCCTCGCACAGCTGAACGCACAGTTGCGTCACGTCCCGAACGACCAGAAGGCCGCGTTCGGCAAGCTCGTCGGCCAGGCGCGTGGGCGCGTCACGCAGGCGCTCGTCGCCCGGGAAGAGGAGCTCGCGGCCGTGGAGAACGCGGCGAAGCTCGAGGCCGAACGGGTGGACATCACGGCGATCGCGCCGCGCGGGCGCGTCGGCGCCCGGCATCCGATCTCTCTGCTGCAGGAGGAGATCGCCGACCTCTTCGTCGGTATGGGATGGGAGATCGCCGAAGGACCCGAGCTCGAGCACGAGTGGTACAACTTCGACGCGCTGAACTTCGACATCGACCATCCCGCGCGCCAGATGCAGGACACGTTCTTCGTCGATCCCGTCGAGCGTCATCTGGTGCTGCGCACGCAGACCAGTCCCGTCCAGATGCGCTCGATGCTCGAGCGCGAGCTGCCGATCTACGTGCTGTCGCCGGGACGGGTGTACCGCACCGACGAGTTCGACGCCACGCACCTGCCCGCCTTCCACCAGTTCGAGGGTCTCGTCGTCGACAAGGGCATCACGATGGCGAACCTCAAGGGCACCCTGGACCATGCGGCGAAGGTCCTCTTCGGCGCCGAGGCGAAGACGCGCTTCCGCACCAACTACTTCCCCTTCACCGAGCCGTCGGCCGAGCTCGATCTGTGGCATCCGACCTTCAAGGGCGGCGCGCGCTGGATCGAATGGGGCGGCTGCGGCATGGTCAACCCGAACGTGCTGCGCGCGGCCGGGATCGACCCCGAGGTGTACTCGGGTTTCGCGTTCGGAATGGGCATCGAGCGCACGCTCATGTTCCGCTCCGACGTACAGGACATGCGTGACATGGCCGAGGGCGATGTCCGCTTCAGCGAGCAGTTCGGAATGGTGGTCTGATGCGCGTCCCCCTGTCGTGGCTGCGTGAGTACGTCGAGCTTCCCGAGGACACCACGACCGACGAGGTCTTCGCGGCGCTCGTGTCGGTGGGCTTCGAGGAGGAAGAGGCGATCGGCTTCGAGATCACCGGTCCGGTCGTGGTCGGCCAGGTGCTCTCCTTCGAGGCGGAGCCCCAGTCCAACGGCAAGACGATCCGGTGGTGCCAGGTCGACGTGGGTGAGGTCAACGGCGGCGTCCGCGGCATCGTCTGCGGCGCGTCCAACTTCGTCGACGGCGACAAGGTCGTCGTGTCGCTGCCCGGTGCGGTGCTTCCCGGACCGTTCCCGATCTCGGCGCGTAAGACCTACGGCCATGTCTCGGACGGCATGATCGCCTCCGCGCGCGAGCTCGGTCTCGGTGAGGAGCACGACGGCATCCTGCGCCTGGCGGAGCTCGGCCTGGACCCCGCCGTCGGCACCGACGCGATCGCCCTGCTGGGACTCGACGACGTCGCCGTCGACGTGAACGTCACGCCCGACCGCGGCTACGCCCTGTCGATGCGCGGCATCGCCCGCGAATACGCGCACGCCACCGGAGCGGCATTCCACGACCCCGCCGCGCACGAGTGGGCCGACGTCGAGCCGGGCAGCGGCTTCTCGATCGTCGTCGACGATCGAGCGCCCCTGCGTGGCCACGTCGGGGCGAGCGAGTTCGTGGCGCGTGTCGTGCGCGGCGTCGACCCGTCCCGTCCGACCCCGCCCTGGATGGTGGCGCGTCTGACGCTCGCCGGCATCCGCTCCCTCGGCATCCTCGTCGACATCACGAACTACGTCATGCTCGAGCTCGGCAACCCGATCCACGGGTACGACCTCGACCTGCTTCAGGGCGGCATCACCGTCCGGCGCGCGGACGAGGGCGAGAGGTTCACGACCCTCGACGGCAAGGAGCGCACCCTCAGCGCCGAGGATCTGCTGATCACCGACACGTCCGGACCGATCGGCCTCGCCGGCGTCATGGGCGGCGCCACGACCGAGATGACGGACGCCACGCGCAACGTCCTCATCGAGGCGGCGACGTTCGACCCGATCACGATCGCGCGCACGGCGCGGCGGCACAAGCTGCCGTCCGAGGCGTCGCGCCGCTTCGAACGCGGCGTCGACCCGCTGCTGCCGTTCGTCGCGGCCCGTCGCGTCGCGGACCTGATGGTCGAGCTCGCCGGCGGCACCCTCGACACCGAGCTCGGCGGCGCACTGTTCGGCGAGGTGTTCGTCGAGGGCATCGAGCTGCCGCGCGCGTTCGTGCCGACCCTGATCGGCGTCGACTACACGGATGCCGAGATCACGGGCGCCCTCGAGATGATCGGCTGTGAGGTGCTGCCGGGCGCCGAGCTCGCCGGGGCTTCCGACGGCTGGCACGTCATCCCCCCGACGTGGCGCCCCGACCTCACCGACAAGTGGACGCTGGCCGAGGAAGTCGCGCGCATCCACGGTCTCGACCGCATCCCCTCGATCCTGCCGACCCCGCCGTCGGGCCGCGGCCTGACGGCGCTGCAGAAGGGACGTCGTCGCGTCGCGAACGCGCTGGCCGCAGCCGGCTACGTCGAGACCCCGTCGTTCCCGTTCTCGACGGCCGAGGCCAACGCCCTCCACGGGTCGGCGTCGGGGGCTCCGGTGCCATCGGTGAAGCTCGCGAACCCGCTCGACGGGCAGGCGCCGTATCTGCGCCGCTCACTCGTCCCGGGGCTGTTGACCGTGGCGCACCGCAACCAGGCCCGCGGCTTCACCGACCTCGCACTGTTCGAGACGGGACTCGTGTTCACGCCCGACGAGGGCGTCTCCTACGGCACCGCGACGGTGCCGCCGCTCGCGGTCCGTCCCGACGACGAGACCCTCGCTGCGCTGAACGCATCGCTGCCGCCGCAGCCGCGCCACGCCGCTCTCCTCCTCGTCGGCGACGTCGTCTCGAAGCAGCCCGGCCAGCCGGCCGTCGCGGCGGAGCTGTCGGACGCCCTCTTCGCGGTGCAGACCATCGGCGCCGCGGCGGGCGTGCGCATCGATGTGGCGCAGGGGCGGCGCGCGGCGCTGCACCCGGGACGCACCGGCATCCTCTCCGTGAACGGCGTCGAGGTCGGCTACGTCGGCGAGGTGCTCCCACAGGTCGCGGCCGACGCCGATCTGCACGGGCGGGTCTGCGTCGCCGAGCTCGACCTCGATCGCATCCTCGGCCTCGCCGGGGCGCCCGCGGTCGCACCGTCGCTGTCAGGCTATCCGGCCGCGACACAGGACGTCTCCCTCGTCGTGGGGGCGGACGTCGTCGCCGGTGACGTCGAGGCGGCGCTCGTCGACGGCGCAGGCCCGCTGCTCGAGACCGTGCGGCTCGTCGACGACTACCGCGGCACGGGGCTGGCCGACGGCACGAAGAGTCTGACGTTCGCGCTGCGCTTCCGGGCGCCCGATCGCACGCTCACCGCCGCCGAGGCCACCGCGGCCAAACTGGCCGGCGTCGCGGTCGCGACCCAGCGTTACGCGGCGACGATCCGGGAGTAACGACCGGGCGGGCGGCGGCCGCGACGAGGCGGGAGTCGGGAAAAGGCGCCGTCGACGGCGCGGATGCCGCGGTGTCGACGACAGGGTTGTCACCGCGCGCGAGAGTCGGGCTAGGCTCGGGGGGGATGACTGACACTCAGCTGGTCCCCGCCCTGCAGCTCGCAGGCCTCGTGAAGCGTTTCGGCGACAAGACGGCCGTGGGGGGTGTCGACCTCTTCGTGCCGTCCGGGTCGTTCTACGGACTCGTCGGCCCCAACGGCGCCGGAAAGACCACGACTCTGTCGATGGCGACCGGGCTGCTGCGGCCCGACGCCGGCACGGCGTGGGTCCACGGCGTCGATGTCTGGGCCGATCCCGTGCGCGCCAAGTCGATGATCGGCAACCTCGCCGACGGCGTCCGTCTGTTCGACCGGCTGACGGGGGAGCAACTGCTCACCTACACCGCGATGATGTTCTCGGTGCCGCGGGAGCAGATCGCACCGCGCGTGGCGGACCTCGTCTCGCTCATGGACCTCGGCGAGGCCGCCGGCACGATCGTCGCCGACTACTCCGCGGGCATGACCAAGAAGGTCGCTCTGGCCTGCGCTCTCGTGCACGCTCCGCGGCTGCTCGTCCTGGATGAGCCGTTCGAGTCCGTCGATCCGGTCTCGGCGGCCAACATCGAGGACGTGCTGCGCTCCTACACGTCCTCCGGCGGCAGCATCATCATCTCGAGCCACTCGATGGATCTCGTGCAGCGCATGTGCGACCACGTCGCCATCATCGCGACCGGGCGCGTCCTCGCGGCCGGCACGGTCGACGAGGTGCGGGCGGGCGAGAGCCTGCAGGACCGCTTCCTCTCCCTGGTCGGCGGACGTCACACGTCGGAGGGTCCGCAGTGGTTGCGACAGTCCTGAGGCTGCGATACCGCATCCTCGGTAACACGCTCGCCCGTCGGCCGTGGCAGCTCGTCGGTTTCTGCTTCGGCATCCTGTGGGCGCTCAGCATCCTCTTCATGGTGATCGCCGGCCTCATCGCGATCGCCGTCTTCCAGAGCGCGGACGCAGCGCGCACGGTCGCCGTGATCGGCGGGTCGGCACTGCTGCTCGGCTGGGTGCTCGGCCCGGTCCTGATCACCGGCATGGACACGACCGTGGATGCCGAGAAGCTCGCGCCGTTCCCGCTCAGCACCCGCCAGATCATGCTCGCCCTCACCGCCACGGGACTGACCGGCATCCCCGGCATCGCGACCGCGATCGCGGCGCTGGCGACGATCGCGCTCTGGGTGCGCTGGCCCATCGTCGCTGTGGTGGCCGTGCCGTGCATCGCCCTCGCCGTGTTGACGTGCGTCGTGGCCTCGCGACTCGTGTCGGCACTGTCGACGGGACTCGGCGGCAACCGTCGCGGGCGCGAGCTCATCGGCACCGTCGTGCTGGTGCTGCTGATCATGGCGGGGCCGATCCTCACCGGCACGCTGGCGCTGCTGAGTTCGGCCCTGAGTCTCGGCGAGCAACTGTCCCAGGTCGCCGTCGTGCTGGGGTGGACGCCGATCGGCGCCGCGTGGGCGGTGCCCGGCGATCTCGTGGCCGGAGCGTGGGGGAGCGCGGCGTTGAAGCTCCTGATCGCCCTCGCAACGCTCGGCCTGCTCTGGATGCTCTGGGTGCGGGCCCTGCAGGGGGCGGCGGCCGCGCCCCGCCAGCGCGCCGCCAAGGTCGCCCGCTCCGGCGCCCTGGAAGGCGAAGGGCGAGCGGGCCGGCGCGGCGGGCTTGCTGGCCCGCATGATCATGCCGATCACCACGAAGGCCACCAGCACCAGCAGCGCGATCATCAGGAACTGGCCGAATTCGGCGCCCAGGCCCAGCGAGTGGGCCAGCCAGGCCAGGCCCAGGCCGGC
>CANSLE010000099.1 GCA_947647645.1 uncultured Microbacterium sp. | reverse complement strand
CGTCCTCGAGGCGCCGCGCCGCGGCATCCGGGCGCTCGCGCGCTGCCGCGGGGGACTCGTCGGCGGCGAGCCGCTGCGCATACGCCGCCGGGTGCTTCACGTTCCACCAGCGCAGGCCATTGACATGACTGTGCGCGCCGGGACCGTAGCCCCACCAGTCGGCGCCGCGCCAGTAGGCGAGGTTGTGCCGGGAACGGTGAGCCGGTCCCCGCGACCAGTTGGACACCTCGTACCAGTCATAGCCCGCGGCGGCGAACGCCTCGTCGGCCAGCTCGTACATGTCGGCCTGCAGATCGTCGTCCGGCGCCGGCACCTCTCCGCGGCGGATCTGCCGGGCGAGCTTCGTGCCGTCCTCGATGATGAGCGCGTAGGCGGAGATGTGATCGGGTTCCAGGTCGATCGCCGTCTGGACGGAGCGGCGCCAGTCCTCCAGCGACTCCCCCGGAGCGCCGTAGATGAGGTCGACGCTGACGTCGAGCCCGGCCGAGCGCGCCGCGTCGACGGCGCTCCGCACTCCCGCGGGGTCGTGCGTGCGATCCAGGGCGGCGAGCGCCTGCGGCACGGCCGACTGCATGCCGATCGACATCCGCGTCACCCCGGCGTCGGCGAGCTCGTCGGCGAGTGCGACCGTCACCGTGTCGGGGTTGGCCTCGACGGTGACCTCGGCCCCCTCCTCGAGGCCGAACGCCTCGCGGACGCCCGTCAGCATGCGGGCGAGGTCGCCCGCGGGCAGGAGGGTGGGCGTGCCGCCGCCGAAGAACACGGTGGATGCCGCGCGCAGCGGCCCCCGCGCGCGCAGGACGTCGCCCGACAGCGCGATCTCGCGCAGAACCTCGTCGGCGTAGGCGTCCTGGCGCGCCCCGCGGAGTTCGCCGGCCGTATACGTGTTGAAGTCGCAGTACCCGCAACGGACGCGGCAGAAGGGGACGTGCAGGTAGACGCCGAAGTCACGGTCGCGGTCGATGACGATGTCCGGCGGGAGGGAGCCGTCGGCGGGTGCGGGATCGCCGAGCGGGAGGGCCGATCCCATCAGGTGGAGGTCGTGTACAGCGGGGAGATGGCACGCAGGTAGCCGCGGAAGAGCTCGCGGCGGCGGCGCTTGAGAAGCGCCGGGAGCAGACGGTAGAGCGCCGAGACGGGACGATCGAAGGCGCGCACGGTGAAGCGCACCTCGTCGTTGTCGGCCCAGGTGACGATGAATGACTCCTCACCGCTGACGACCGAGCCGCCGACGGTCCCGAGAGCGAAGCCCACGCGTCGCGGCTCCTCGATCGCGTAGATGACCCGCAGCTCACCCTCGGCGCTCATGCGCCTGACCTGCCCGCGGACGCGGATCGTGGTGCCGGCGGCGACGTACGGCGTGCCATCGGCGTCGAAGCGCTGGTCCGCCTCGAGGCGGCTGGCCACGGTGGGGGTGCCGTCCACGTCGTAGCCGACGCCCGTGTACATCGGCCCCGCCGCCGGGCGCACGTCGGTGATCTCGAGACCGGCTCCGCGCAGCGCGGACCACGACAGGAGCGCCTCGGCCGAGGACTCGAATCGGGCCTGGCCGCTGCCCAGCAGCAACGACTCCTCCGCCGGGACGCTGTCCTCCGGTGGGTAGCTCATGAGGTCGTGGGCCTGCGTGGCACCGACGGCGGCGTAGTCGACCGTGTCGTCCTGAAAGCTTCCGCGACGCATGCTGTCCAGCCTAACGGGGGGTGCTCTACTTCTTCTCCTTGCCTTCGACGTCGCCGGACAGGGCGGCGATGAAGGCTTCCTGGGGAACCTCGACGCGACCGACCATCTTCATGCGCTTCTTGCCCTCCTTCTGCTTCTCGAGCAGCTTCCGCTTTCGCGTGATGTCGCCGCCGTAGCACTTGGCGAGGACGTCCTTGCGGATCGCGCGGATGTTCTCGCGGGCGATGATCCGCGCGCCGATCGCCGCCTGGATCGGGACCTCGAACTGCTGACGCGGGATGAGCTTGCGCAGGCGCTCGGTCATGAGCGTGCCGTAGGCATAGGCCTTCTCACGGTGGACGATGGAGCTGAACGCGTCGACCTTCTCGCCCTGCAGCAGGATGTCGACCTTCACGAGGTCGGCCTCCTGCGATCCGGCGGGCTCGTAGTCGAGGCTTGCGTAGCCCTGCGTCTTCGACTTCAGCTGGTCGAAGAAGTCGAAGACGATCTCGCCGAGAGGCATGTGGTAGCGCAGCTCGACACGGTCCTCGCTGAGGTAGTCCATCCCTAGCAACGTGCCGCGCCGCGACTGGCAGAGCTCCATGACGGTGCCCACGTAGTCCTTCGGCAGCAGGATGCCGACCTTCACCACGGGCTCGGACACGGAGGCGACACGGCCGTCCGGGTACTCGCTCGGATTGGTGACGACGACGCTCTCTCCGGTGTCGGTCGTGACCTCGTAGGTGACGGACGGCGCTGTCGTGATGAGATCCAGGTCGAACTCGCGCGACAGGCGCTCGGTGATGATCTCGAGGTGCAGGAGCCCGAGGAAGCCGCAGCGGAACCCGAAGCCCAGCGCGACGGACGTCTCCGGCTCGTACTGCAGCGAGGCGTCGGAGAGCTTGAGCTTGTCGAGCGCCTCGCGGAGGTTCGCGTAGTCGCTGCCGTCGATCGGATAGATGCCGCTGAAGACCATCGGCTTCGGGTCGGTGTACCCGGCGAGCGCATCGGTGGCGGGCTTGCGTTGATTGGTGATCGTGTCGCCGACCTTCGACTGGCGCACGTCCTTCACCCCGGTGATGAGGTAGCCGACCTCGCCGACGCCCAGCCCCCTCGTCGGCACCGGCTCGGGGCTCGAGACGCCGATCTCCAGCAGGTCGTGGGTCGCTCGTGTCGACATCATCTGGATGCGCTCGCGCGGCTCGAGCTTGCCGTCCACCATGCGGACGTACGTGACGACGCCTCGGTAGGCGTCGTACACGGAGTCGAAGATCATCGCCCGTGCGGGCGCGGAGGCGTCGCCGGTCGGAGCCGGGATTCGCTCGACGATGCGGTCGAGGAGTTCTTCGACACCCATGCCGGTCTTGCCGGAGACGCGCAGCACGTCATCGGGCGACCCGCCGATGAGATTGGCGAGCTCGGCGGCGTACTTCTCGGGATCGGCTGCGGGCAGGTCGATCTTGTTGAGCACGGGGATGATCTGCAGATCGTTCTCGAGTGCGAGATAGAGGTTCGCGAGGGTCTGCGCCTCGATCCCCTGCGCGGCATCGACGAGGAGGACGGCGCCCTCGCACGCCGCGAGCGAACGGGACACCTCGTAGGTGAAGTCGACGTGCCCGGGCGTGTCGATCATGTTCAGCGCGAACGTGGCGGACTCCGCGGCCCACGGCATCCGCACGGCCTGCGACTTGATGGTGATGCCGCGTTCGCGCTCGATGTCCATCCGGTCCAGGTACTGCGCGCGCATGTCCCGGTCGGACACCACACCGGTGATCTGCAGCATGCGGTCGGCCAGCGTCGACTTGCCGTGGTCGATGTGGGCGATGATGCAGAAATTGCGGATCAGCTCTGGAGGGGTCGCAGACGGCTCGAGAGGCTTCAGGGCGCGCGGTGACATGTTCCGAGCAGTCTACCGGCGTCTTTGGCGCAGTCTTCGCGGCGGCAGAAGGACCCGCGCGGGGCGTCGCACGACCCGTCAGAACCTCGCACCATGAGAGAGATTTAACGCCACGCGCCCTTGTCGCCGCAGCCCTGCACAGCCGATGCTCCATCCCAGGTCTGGTGACACCGGATGTCGTGCGGCGTTCACTTCGGCGAAACCTGCTCGTCTCATGGCTCTCCCATCATCGACTCTCAACCACCGGAGAGGACGGCCGTGTACGCGGCCGCCGCCTGTTGCATGCCAAACCAGGGAGAACACGTGTCAGACACGACACCGGACGCACCGCGTCCCCACGCCGAGAGGCGGAAGCGACGCGCGATCGTCGCCAGCATCACTGCCGGAGCCCTCGCGGCCAGCGGCATCGGCCTGGCGGCCATCCCGGCTCAGGCCACCGTCAGCGCGAGCGCCGCCGTGGTGATCAACGAGGTGTACGGCGGAGGCGGCAACAACGGCGCCACGTACACGCACGACTTCGTCGAGCTCGTCAACGTCTCGTCGGCGCCGGTCAACCTCGACGGCTGGACGCTGCAGTACGCCGCCGCGTCGTCGGGCAAGACCTTCGCGGCTCACGCCCTCAGCGGCGCGATCGCCGCGGGCGGCTCTTTCCTCGTGCAGGAGGCCAAGGGGGCGGGCGGGACCACTGCGCTCCCGACGCCGGATGCCACGGGCACACTCAACCTCAGCGGTACGACCGGCAAGGTCGCCCTCGTGTCCACCTCCACGGTCATCAGCGGGCCGAGCGACGTCGACGTCGTCGACTACGTCGCGTGGGGCAGCGCCGCGAGTCCCGCCGCGGGTTCACCGGCCCCCGAGACCAGCAACGCGACGAGCATCTCGCGCGACGCGACGCACACCAACACCGCGGTCAACAGCGCCGACTTCACCGCGGGTGAGCCCACGCCGCAGAACTCCGCTTCGGGGTCCCCGACGCCGACGCCGACGGGCACGGGGTCGCCGACCCCCACCCCGACCTCTACCGACACGCCCGGCGACTCGACGATCACGCCGATCGCCGCGATCCAGGGCGCCGGCGACACCACGCCGCTGAACGGTCAGACCGTCACCACGGAGGGTGTCGTGACGGCGCATTACCCCGTCGGCGGCTACAACGGCTACGTCATCCAGACGCCCGGAACGGGTGGTGCCGTCGATCTGGGCAGCCACACGGCATCCGATGCGATCTTCGTCTACACGAAGACCTCCGGCGTCGCGGACGAGGTCGCACTCGGCGACACCGTGCGCGTCACCGGCACGGCGGGCGAGTTCAACGGGCTGACCCAGCTCACCGTCGACGCTGGCAAGGCGACGAAGATCGCGGATGCCGCGAAGCCCACCCCGGTCACGCTCACCACGTGGCCGAGCGCCATCGCACAGCGCGAGAGCCTCGAGTCGATGCTCGTCAGCGTCTCGAGCACGTTCACGGTCACGAACACCAACAACACGAACCGGTACGGCGAGGTCGGCCTTGCGGCAGGCGCGGGCGTTCTGCGTCAGCCCACCGACGTCGCACGGCCCGGATCCTCCGAGGCCGAAGCCGTCGCCGCCGACAACCTGGCCCGCGGCGTCATCCTCGACGACGGCGGTTCGCTCGACTATGCTGCGCGGGCGAACAGGGGCGCGGGCGCGCTGCTCAACGGCGACCTCACCCCGGCCTACGTCTCGCTCGACAAGCCGGTCGTGGTCGGCGGTACGGCCACCCTCAGCGGTTCGTTCGTGCTCGACTACCGCAACAACGCGTGGAAGCTGAACCCCGTCTCCTTCCTGCCCGGTGACGGCACGACCCAGGGGCAGGCCACGTTCACGAACCCGCGCACGGCGGCCCCGGCCTCCGTCGGCGGCGACCTCAGCGTCGGCTCGTTCAACGTGCTGAACTACTTCACCACGCTCGGCTCGTCGAACGCGTCGTGCACGCCCTACACCGACCGCGCCGGAGTCGGCACCAACGTCCGCACGGGCTGCGACCTGCGCGGCGCCTGGGGAGCCGCCGACCTCGCCCGGCAGCAGTCGAAGATCGTCTCGGCCATCAACACGCTCGACGCCTCGGTCGTGGGACTCATGGAGATCGAGAACTCCGCGAAGACGACGCCGAGCACGCCCGACAAGGCGCTCTCCACCCTCGTCGATGCGCTCAACGCGGCCGCCGGCTCGCAGAAGTGGGCGTACGTGCCGGCATCCGCGCAGCTGCCCGACGCAGCTGAGCAGGACGTCATCCGCAACGCGATCATCTACCAGCCCGCCCGTGTGGAGCGAACGGGCGATGCGCTCGCGCTCGGAACGCTGTCCGGTTCCGGGCAGGCGTTCGACAACGCGCGCGAGCCGATCGCGCAGAAGTTCACTCCGGTCGCCGGCGGCGAGCCGTTCCTGTTCGTCGTGAACCACTTCAAGTCGAAGGGCTCGTCCGGCGCGTCCGGCGCGCAGACCGACCAGAAGGACGGCCAGGGAGCATGGAACCCGGCGCGCGTCGCGCAGGCGACGGCGCTGCGCGACTGGGTCGCCTCGCTGACGAGCTCCGGAGACGCCGCCGTCCTCGCCGGCGACTTCAACTCGTACACGAAGGAGGACCCGCTGTCCGTCCTGTACGACGCCGGGTACGTCGACGCCGAGTCGGGGCTGGAGCTGGGTCGGTCGACCTACTCGTTCGACGGGCTGTCGGGATCGCTGGACCACGTGCTGCTCAACGATGCGGCGTGGAAGCGTGTGACCGGCGGCGACGTGTGGAACATCAACTCCGGTGAGTCGGTGGCCCTCGAGTACAGCCGCTACAACAACCACGGCACACTCTTCTGGCAGGACGGGCCCTACCGCTCCAGCGATCACGACCCGCTGAAGGTCGGGCTGTCCGCCGGGAAGACCGCCGCGACGACGATCGACATCCTCACGATCAACGACTTCCACGGTCGTATCGAGGCAGGCAGCCAGGGTGAGGCCGGTGCGGCCGTCCTCGCCGGGGCGGTCAAGGCGAAGAAGGCGAAGAACCCGAACACGCTGCTGGTCTCGGCCGGCGACAACATCGGCGCCTCGACCTTCACCTCGCTGATCCAGCAGGACGCACCGACGATCGATGCGCTGAAGGCGGCCGGCCTGGAGGTCTCGGCGGTGGGCAACCACGAGTTCGACCGCGGCTTCGCCGACCTGAAGAACCGCGTGGTGCCGCGCTTCGGCGGCGACACCGCCCCGTCCGGGTCGCCGTTCGCGCTGGGAGCCAACGTCTACCAGAAGGGGACGACCACGCCGGCCCTCCCGGAGTACACCGTCAAGACGATCGACGGCGTCCGGGTCGCCTTCATCGGCACCGTGACGACCGACACGGCGCGGATGGTCGACCCGAAGGGCATCGACGACATCGAGTTCGGCGACCAGCTCGTGGCCGCCAACCGGGTGGCCGCGAAGATCGCCGACGGCAACCTCGCCGACGTCACCGTGCTGCTCACGCACTCCGGCTCGTCGGTGTCGAACAAGTGCGACGCGGTCGCGACCGACCCGTCGGACTTCGGCACGCTCATCCGCGGGGCCTCCGCCCACATCGACGCGATCGTCTCGGCGCACACGCACCAGACGTATGCGTGCGACGTGCAGGTCGCCTCGACCGGGAAGCTCCGACCGGTGATCCAGGCGTCGGAGTACGGCAAGGCGCTCGGCCAGCTCTCGGTCCAGTACGACAAGAAGGCGCACGAGCTCCTCTCCGTGACAGGCACGACCGAGGTCCTCGCGAAGGCCTACCCGGCGGATGCCGAGGTCGCGGCCCTCGTCGCGGGCTTCAGCGCGGCGGCGAACACGATCGGAGCCGAGCCCGTCGGCAAGATCACCACGAGCATCGTGCGCGGTGGAACGAAGGGCTCCGACCGCGGGGTCGAGTCCACGATGGGCAACACCGTCGCGGACATCTACCTGTGGGCCACGAGCGCGAATCCGGCCTACGCGGGGAAGAAGGCGCAGATCGCCCTCATGAACCCGGGTGGACTGCGCGCCGACCTCACCTACACGGGTGACGGGACCGTCAACTACAAGCAGCTCGCCGATGTGCAGCCGTTCGCCAACACGCTGGTGACGGTGACGCTGACGGGAGCGCAGCTGAAGGACATCCTCACCCGGCAGTGGCAGGCGACGGGTGACCGTCCGAAGCTGCACCTGGGTGTCTCGCAGGGGTTCAGCTACGAGTACACCGAGGATGCGCCGCCGGCTGGTCAGACCGCGTCGCGGTCGGGGCACATCGTGTCGATGTCGCTGAACGGAAAGCAGATCGCCGACGGCGACACCTTCACCGTCGTGACGAACTCGTTCCTCGCCAACGGCGGAGACGGCTTCACCCCGTTCGCGCAGGGCACCGACCGCACGGACACGGGTCAGATCGACCTGCAGGCGACGCTCGCGTATGCCAAGGAGATCACGCCG
>CANSLE010000098.1 GCA_947647645.1 uncultured Microbacterium sp. | reverse complement strand
CGCTCGGCGTGAGCGCGAGGAGGGCCGCCGCGACGGCGACGGCGCGCACGCGTCGGACGCTCATCGCGTGACCGCCTCGTCGGGGACGATCGCCTCCTTGGTCTCCGCGGCCGGCGGCATCCACGACACGGCCAGGATGCCGCCGATCGCCGACAGCACGAACCCGATGAGGAAGCCGCCGAGGTTGACGCCGACGATCGAGTACACGCTCGTCGCCAGCGCGATGACCCCGTAGAGGATGCGGTGCGCGGGGGTCGCGATGACCAGGGCGCCGAGCACCACGAGCAGCAGCGGGATGACGACGGCCTGCAGCCCTTCGATGCCGAGGTGGATGTGCAGCCGGCCGAAGTCGAGCTGGCTGGATCCGAACATCACGAGCCCGCCGAGGATGAGCAGGATGCCGCCGACCAGCGGCCGTTCGCGGCGCCAGCTCCGACCGCGACGCTCGGGTCGTGGCGCCCGGGCCTCCCGGCGTGTCAGAAGCATCCCGTCGATCCGTCCGTGAGCGTCAGCGACATCCCCGTGAGCGTGAACACGGAGGCCTGCGTGCTCCACGAGATCTGCTGGAGGTTGTTGATGGTGACGCTGTCGGCATCCTGCGCGAAGTCGCCCGCAGAACCCTTCGCGGCCGTGTTCACGGTGGATGCGTCGACGCCGATGCGGATGTTCGAGAACGATGAGTCGCCCTTGAGGGCCGTCATTCCGATCTGCAGATCGGTCGCCGAGGCGGGGTTGCCGCCGCCGCCCGCGGTGATCCGCACGCCGACCTTGCCGAGCGGGGTGTCCGAGACCACGGACTGGCAGAGATCGTACAACTGTGCGGAGCGGATGTTCGCGATCGCGACGTTGTGCGAGCCGCCCGCGGTGTCCTGCGTGACGCCCGCGTACTGCGAGAAGCCGGTCCCCTCGAGCTTGGACGCGCCGATCTGGAACTGGCTGCCGGAGACGGCGAACGAGACGGGGACGGCGCCCTGTGCGACCCCGCCGAGGAGGAACGTCGAAGCCAGGACGACGGGAATCGTCGCGAGGGTGATGCGCCCCGCGCGGGAGCGAGTCGGGTTCGAGAGTCTCATCGATCCTCCGGATGCCGGGGCGCCGGCTCCGATGTCGACGCGCTCGATCACCGACTGTGCGCCTGAATTGACAAATGGTCAATAAGACCCCGCGAGTGTGAGAGAACTCTCACGGATTCCGCCCGGCGGCGCGCGCGGTGCTCATCGGTAGGGTCGAGGGCATGTCCTCGGAGCAGCGCCGGCGCCTGTCGCGCGAGGACCGGCGCGTCCAGCTCATCGCCTCCGGTGTCGCGTTCCTCGCCGACCGGCCCCTCGACGAGCTGACGATCGAGGCCCTCGCCGAGCGGGAGGACGTCTCGCGGGCCCTCGTCTTCCACTACTTCGGCTCGCGGCAGGGGCTGCACACCGCGGTCGTCACGACAGCGCGCGACGCGCTGATCGCGGCATCCGTCCCGCGGGCGGACCTGCCCCCGCTCGAGCGCCTCGACGACACCGTCGGGCGCATCGTCGCCTTCGTGCGGGCGCACACGGGCACGTTCTACTCGCTCGTGCGCGGCGTCGCGAGCGGCGACCCCGTCGTCCGCGAGCGGGTCGACGAGGCGCGCGACGAGAACGCCCGGCGGATCCTCGAGGTCTTCTGCGAGCTCGGCCATGCGGACTCCACGCTGCTGCGTGTCGCGGCGCGCGCGTGGGTCGCCTTCGCCGAAGACGTGCTCATCGAGCTCGCGCTCGAGTCGGACCGGCCGGCCGAGGAGATCGTGGGGCTGCTGGCGCGGACGGCGCTGGCGGTCGCGGCATCCGTCGAGGGCGGGCAGCCCGGGGCGCCGGCGACACGCGCCCGCTAGGCTGGCCGCGTGCTGCTCAGCGATCGTGACATCCGCACCGAGATCTCCGCCGGACGGGTCGGGCTCGCGCCGTGGGACCCCGCGATGGTCCAGCCGTCGAGTGTCGACGTGCGGCTCGACCGGTACTTCCGGCTGTTCGACAACCACAAGTACCCCTTCATCGATCCCGCCGCGGACCAGCCCGACCTTACGCATCTGATCGAGGTGAAGCCCGACGAGCCCTTCATCCTGCACCCGGGCGAGTTCGTGCTCGGCTCGACCTTCGAGCAGGTGACCCTGCCCGACGACATCGCCGCGCGGCTGGAGGGCAAGTCCTCCCTCGGTCGGCTCGGACTGCTGACCCACTCGACGGCCGGCTTCATCGACCCGGGGTTCTCCGGGCACGTGACCCTGGAGCTGTCGAACGTCGCGACGCTGCCGATCAAGCTGTGGCCGGGGATGAAGATCGGCCAGCTCTGCTTCTTCCGCCTGTCGTCGGCGGCCGAGAACCCGTACGGCACCGGCCCCTACCTCAACCGCTATCACGGACAGCGGGGGCCGACGGCGTCGCGCTCGTTCCAGAACTTCCACCGGACCGATGTCAGCTCGAGCGACGCCGGAGCCCGCGGCGCATGAGCGGGGCGGGTCCGGCGGCCGATCCTCTCGCCTCGCGTCCTATCGCGCGGTGGGTGTTCTGGCCTGCGGCGGCGATCATCCTTGCGGTGACCGCGTTCGCCGTGCTGTTCCCGGCGGTCGCCGAGACGACCTTCGCGACGGTGCAGGCCGCGATCGTCCGCACGTTCAGCTGGTACTACGTCCTGATCGCGGCGTTCTTCGTCGCCTTCGCGCTGGTGTTGGGGTTCAGCCGGTTCGGTGACATCAAACTCGGGCGGGACGACGACGAGCCGGAGTTCTCCGTCGGCGCGTGGTTCTCGCTCCTGTTCGCGGCGGGTATGGGCATCGGGCTGGTGTTCTACGGCGTGAGCGAACCGCTCAGCCATTTCGTCTCACCCCGCCCCGGCGTCACGGGAACCGATGCGCAGCTGGCGCAGAGCGCGCTCACCCAGACGTACCTCCACTGGGGCGTGCAGGCGTGGGCGATCTACGTCGTCATCGGCGTCGCGCTCGCGTACGCCATCCACCGTCGCCGTCGCCCGATCTCGATCCGCTGGGCGCTCGAGCCGCTCCTCGGCAGGTACGTGCGCGGCACCTGGGGCAACGTGATCGACACGCTCGCCCTCGTCGGCACCGTCTTCGGCGTCGCCACCTCGCTCGGTCTCGGTGTCATGCAGATCAGCGCGGGGCTGTCGAGCGCCGGCGTCGGCACGCCCGACACGGGCATGCAGATCGTCATCATCGGCGTCATCACGGTTTTCGTGCTGTTCTCGGTGCTGTCGGGCGTGGCCAAGGGCATGAAGTGGCTGTCGACCTTCAACCTCCTGCTGGCGGCCCTACTCCTCGTGTTCGTGCTCTTCGCGGGCCACACCGAGTATCTGCTGCGCGAGTGGGTCCAGTCGATCGGCGCCTATCTTCAGAACTTCGTCGGGCTGAGCTTCACGGTGAGCGCATTCCAGGGCGAGATCGGTGAACAGTGGCAAGCGTCCTGGACGTCATTCTACTGGGGCTGGTGGATCTCGTGGGCGCCGTTCGTCGGCATCTTCATCGCCCGCGTGAGCAAGGGGAGGACCGTCCGCGAGTTCGTGCTGGGCGTGCTCATCGTGCCGACGCTGGTCGGCATCCTCTGGTTCGCGGTGCTCGGAGGCTCGGCGCTCTACCAGGAGCTCAACGCACCCGGATCGATGCTGCTGGCAGACGGCAGCGTCGACCTTCAGGGCGCGCTGTTCCAGCTGTTCACCCACCTGCCGGCCGGTCAGGTGCTCACGATCGGCGCGATCGTGCTGATCGGCATCTTCTTCGTCACGTCAGCCGACTCCGGCGCCCTCGTCATGGGGATGCTGGCGACCGGCGGCGACGCGGAGCCGAAGCGGTGGGTGCGGGTGTTCTTCACGCTCGCCACCGCGGCGCTCGCGATCGCCCTGCTCCTGGCGGGCGGACTGTCGGCGCTGCAGACCGCGGCCATCACGATCGCCCTGCCGTTCAGCGTGGTGATGCTGCTCATCTGCTGGTCGACCATCATCGCGTTCCGCCGGGAGCGGCGCGTGTACGACCGCGCCGAGCGGGCTCAGCTCGTGGACTACGTCGGAGAGCACTACGGCCTCGACGTCGAGAGCGGCAACGAGCAGGGCGTGCGGATGCCGGCGTGGTGGCGACGCTCGCGTCAGTGACGCCGGCGCGACGGATGCCGGGGTGCCGCGCCTGATCGGCTCCCGGTCGCCCAGGAGCTGATCAGGCGCGGTCGTGCGGGGTGATCCCCGCGCCGATCACGCGTCGCGCGAGACGACCACCGCGGTCGCGACGAACACATCCGCCGAGTCGTAGGAGCTGTGCGAGACGGATTCCACCACCCTGTCGCCAAGCTGGTCGCGGATGCTGCTCTCGAGCTGTGCGACGGATTCCTCCACGCTGTCTGCAGCTCCGAACGCGGTGAAGATGGTCTGGTTGGCGGCCATGTCGTGCCTTTCTGCTGAACATCGATGACGACTCCCGCCGATCCCGCTGGGGCGCTCGCGGCAAGGAAGGTACACCGACAGTAGGCAGGGCGGATGCCGCTCCGCTCGCGTTCCCAGCAACCTCCTCATCGATCCAGGACCGACTTTCATCCGGGCCGCCCGGAAGGGGTGTCGCCGCCCCGAACGGGCTACCATCGGCCTGATGTCCGACCCGTCCCCCTCGCTCGCGGTCATCGACACCGGTGGCTCCGGTGCGCCTCTCGTCTTTCTGCACGGCGCGGCGTGGGCGGGCGTCTCCTGGCACCGGCAGCTCGCCGCCTTCGGCGCTGCCCACCGCTGCCTCGCGTTCGATCTTCCCGGCCACGGCGCCAGTCGCGGCATCCGCTGGACGACGATGGATGCCGCCGCCGACGCGGTCGCGCAGACGATCGTCGACCTCACCCCGGGGCCGGTGCATCTGGTGGGCTTCTCGCTGGGAGCCGACGTCGGGATTCGGCTGCTGGCGCGGCATCCCGCGCTCGTGCACGATGCTCTGCTCACCGGCGCGGTGACCATGCCCGACACCGCCCTGTGGAGGATGCTGGACGCGGCCTCCTGGCCGCTGGTCGCGCTCCCGGCGACGCATCGCCTGATCAGCCGCCGCATGGGCCTCGACCGGGCCGCGTACGCGCAACATCTGCGATCGAGTGCACCGCTACGGGTCGGCGACTTCCGGCGGCTGAGCACCCAGATCCTGGCGGGCACTCCGGTAGAGGACCTGCGCGGGTGCACCGCTCCGGTGCTCGCCCTGGCGGGGGCGCGGGAGTCCCGACTGGCCCGTCGCTCCGTCGTCCGGCTGGCTGCACACGTGCCGCATGGCCTGAGCGCAGAGGTCGCCGGCGCGGGTCACGACTGGCACGTCCGGGAGTGGGAGCTGTTCAATCGTGTGCTCGCGCAGTGGATCGGCGCGCCGCTCGCGCTCCCCGGTGCGCTCGGCGCGGACAGTCGTCCCTGATGAGCCCGTATCCACCAGAGCACTCGGCGCGGCCTACCGTTCGTCGATCGCGGGCCAGATCTCGTCGACCTCGAGCGTCAGATCGATGACCTGGCGTAGGAGCCCGCCCGTCGTCGCAGCGCGCAGCAACGCCTGCTGGTCGTATTCCACGAGCGGAGCGATGGCGGCGATCTGCCACACAGCGGCCAGTGGATCGTCCGACAGCTCGATGTGGGGACCCCAGGGAGCATCGGGGAAGCGGCCGATCACACGCCGCACGATCGCCTCGGCCTCGACCCGCAACGGCGTCAGCGCGTCGTTCCACTCCAGCGCTGGAAGAACGGTTACCTCGGCGCGGGGGTAGGGGTCGTCGTCGAGCCAGTGATCGACCGTGAACCTGTCGCCCCCGATGGCGACGACCTGGAGGGCGTCCGCTCCGGCGGCGACGTTCACGAGCCGGGCGAACGTGCCGATTCCCGATCGCTGGTCGCCGCCGCCGGTCTCGCGACCGCGCTCGATCAGCACGACGCCGAAGCGGGGGTCGTCGCTGTCCAGCAGCTCGCCCATCAGCTGCAGGTAGCGGGATTCGAACACCCGCAACGGCAGCGGTGTGTGGGGAAAGAGCACCGATCCGAGAGGGAACATCGGCATCACCGTCATGGGCCCAGTCAAACACCCGGCGACGTACAGTGGGCGGGTGCCCCGCCCACGACCCGACACACCCGCACCCGGCCAGGAGTCGGTGTGGGACTACCCGCGCCCGCCGCGCGTCGAGCCCGTGTCCGCGCGGGTGACGATCCGACTGGGCGGCGAGCTCATCGCGGACACCGGCGACGCGGTGCGGGTGCTCGAGACCAGCCACCCGCCCGTCTACTACCTCCCGATCGCCGACTTCGCACCGCGCGCGCTCGTGGATGCCGCGGGCTCCTCGTTCTGCGAGTTCAAGGGGACCGCGCGCTATCTCGACGTGGTCGGCGGCGGGATCACCCGTCGCGCTGCGGCGTGGAACTATCCGCAGCCGTCGGCGGGCTTCGGCATCCTGCGTGATCGGGTGGCGGTGTACGCCGCACCGATGGACGAATGCACCGTCGACGGGGAGGTCGTCACGCCCCAGCCGGGAGGGTTCTACGGCGGGTGGGTGACGGCGAACGTGGTGGGGCCGTTCAAGGGTGTGCCCGGTTCGATGGGGTGGTGACGGCGCCGGGCGACTACCGTGGTCCTATGGCCTCTGACAGCATGACCGATCCCGTCGAGGCCGCTTCCGCGCCCGACACCCACTCCGCCGACGTCGCCGAGGCGCCGGCGGCGCACGGCTTCGCCGATCTCGGCCTCGACGCCGCGGTGCTCAAGGCGCTGAAGGACGTCGGCTACGAGACGCCGTCGGCGATCCAGGCGGCGACGATCCCGCCCCTGCTCGCGGGCCGCGACGTGCTCGGCACCGCGCAGACCGGCACCGGCAAGACGGCCGCGTTCGCCCTGCCCATCCTGTCGCAGCTCGACCTGTCGCAGAAGACGCCGCAGGCGCTCGTCCTCGCGCCTACCCGCGAGCTCGCGCTGCAGGTGTGCGAGGCGTTCGAGTCGTACGCGGGTCACTTGCGCGGCGTCCACGTGCTGCCGGTCTACGGCGGCCAGGGCTACGGTCAGCAGTTGTCGGCGCTCCGCCGCGGCGTGCACATCGTCGTCGGCACCCCCGGCCGCATCATGGACCACCTCGACAAGGGCACCCTCGATCTGTCCGAGCTGCGCTTCCTCGTGCTCGACGAAGCCGACGAGATGCTCAAGATGGGCTTCGCCGAGGACGTCGAGACGATCCTCGCCGACACTCCCGCAGGCAAGCAGGTCGCGCTCTTCTCCGCGACGATGCCCCCGCAGATCCGTCGCCTCGCGGGCACGTATCTGAAGGATGCCGAGGAGATCAACGTCAAGGCGAAGACCTCGACCGCGACCAACATCGCCCAGCGCTACCTGGTGGTCTCGTACCCGCAGAAGGTCGACGCGCTCACCCGCATCCTCGAGGTCGAGAACTTCGAGGGCATGATCGTCTTCACTCGCACGAAGAACGAGACCGAGACCCTCGCCGAGAAGCTGCGGGCCCGCGGCTACGCGGCGGCTGCCATCAACGGCGACGTCGCCCAGGCGCAGCGCGAGCGCACCGTCAACCAGCTCAAGGACGGCAAGCTCGACATCCTCGTCGCCACCGACGTCGCCGCGCGCGGTCTCGACGTCGAGCGGATCAGCCACGTCGTCAACTTCGACCTGCCGATCGACACCGAGTCGTACGTCCACCGCATCGGCCGCACGGGCCGCGCCGGCCGCTCGGGTGACGCGATCAGCTTCGTCACTCCGCGCGAGCGCCGCATGCTGGCCTCGATCGAGAAGGCGACGCGCCAGCCGCTCACCGAGATGTCACTGCCGAGCGCCGAGGACGTCAACGCGACGCGTCTCACCCGCTTCGACGACGCGATCACAGCGGCGCTGGCCGAGACCGAGCGCATCGACCGCTTCCGCGACATCATCAACCACTACGTCACCCACCACGACGTGCCCGAGGCGGATGTCGCGGCTGCGCTCGCCGTCGTCGCCCAGGGCGAGACGCCGCTGCTGCTCGACGAGAACGCCCCCGAGCCGCGCCGCGAGCGGGGCGCCCGGCCCGTCCGTGACGGTGAC
>CANSLE010000097.1 GCA_947647645.1 uncultured Microbacterium sp. | reverse complement strand
CCGCTCGCGGATTTCCTCGGTCAGCGATCCCTCGAGCAGGCGCGCCATGGCCGCGTCGACATGGGCGCGATAGGCGCCGACCGTCTGAGCCGAGGGCCGGGTCAGAAGGCCGCGCTGGGGGCGCGGCTGTCGGTCGCCGTCTCGGTGGTGCCGCCGTCCGCCGTGGCCTCGGCATCCTTCCCGCTCACCGTGTCGACGCTGCCCGGGGGAGCGGCGCTGCCCGAGGAGACGGCGCGACGGCTCGCCGTCGGCGGCGGATTGCTCTACGACGTCGTCTACGGGCACTGGCCGACACCTCTCGCTGAGGCGTGGGCGACGGCCGGAGCCCCGGCGGTCAACGGGCTGGGGATGCTGTTGCGTCAGGCGATCCTGCAGATCCGCGCTTTCCGCACGGGCGATGTCGCCGAGCCCCTGCCGGACGAGGATGCCGTCGTGGACATCATGGCCGCCGCGCTCATGGGAGACTAGGCGCATGCTCCGCGTGCTCACGGCCGGCGAATCGCACGGCCCCGAACTCGTCGCCTTCATGGAAGGACTGCCCGCGGGCGTCCCCGTCTCCCGCGCCGCGATCCACGCGGATCTCGCGCGCCGCAAGCTCGGCTACGGTCGGGGCTCGCGGATGAAGTTCGAGGAGGACGAGCTCACCATCTCCGCCGGCGTGCGCCACGGCTACAGCATCGGAAGTCCGATCGCGCTGCGCATCGGCAACACCGAGTGGCCGAAGTGGACCGAGGTGATGAGCGCCGAGCCTGTCGAGCTGACCGAGAAGTCGCGGGGGCGGGGCGCGGCGCTGACGCGCCCCCGACCCGGCCACGCCGACCTCGTCGGGATGCAGAAGTACGGCTTCGATGAGGCTCGGCCCATTCTCGAGCGCGCGAGCGCCCGCGAGACGGCGGCGCGCGTCGCCCTCGGCGCGATCGCCCGGTCCTTCCTCGGAGAGCTCGGCATCCGTCTGGTGAGCCACACCCTCTCGATCGGTCCCGTGCAGGTCCCGGCCGGCGCGGCGCTGCCCACCCCCGACGACGTCGACGCACTGGATGCGGACCCGTTGCGCTGCTTCGACGCGGAGACCTCTGCCGCGATGGTGACCGAGGTGGATGCCGCGAAGAAGGACGGCGACACCCTCGGGGGCATCGTCGAGGTGCTGGCCTACGGTCTTCCGCCGGGGCTCGGATCCCACGTGCAGTGGGACCGCCGCCTCGACGGCCGGCTGGCGCAGGCGCTCATGAGCATCCAGGCGATCAAGGGCGTCGAGGTCGGGGACGGTTTCGAGACGACCCGCCGGCGCGGCTCCGCGGCGCACGACGAGCTGTTCGCGGCATCCAGCGGGATCACTCGCGCGACCGACAAGGCCGGCGGCACCGAGGGCGGCATGTCCACCGGGACCGTGCTGCGGGTGCGCGCCGGGATGAAGCCGATCGCGACCGTGCCGCACGCGCTGCGCACGATCGACGTCGCCACCGGGGAAGCCGCGACCGCGCACCACCAGCGCTCCGACGTCTGCGCGGTGCCCGCCGCGGGCGTCGTGGCGGAGGCCATGGTCGCGATCGTGCTGGCCGAGGCCGTGCTGGAGAAGTTCGGCGGCGACAGCGTCGCCGAGACGACGCGCAACCTCGCGAGCTACGTCGCGGCCATCCCCGAGACGCTGCAGAGTGCGTCGGACAGCGACGACGCGCTCGGATGACCGCGCCTGCGATCGTCCTCATCGGCCCGATGGGGGCAGGGAAGACGAGCGTCGGCAAGCGGGTGGCCAAGCGGCTCGGGCTGTCGTTCACCGACAGCGACGCCCTGATCGTGCGCGAGCACGGTCCCATCGACGCGATCTTCACCGCCCACGGCGAGCCGCACTTCCGCGAGCTCGAACGCGACGCCGTGGCCGAAGCGCTGGCGGCCGGCGGTGTCGTCGCGCTCGGCGGGGGAGCGGTGCTGCACCCGGACACCCAGGCGGCCCTCCGCGGACACCGCGTCGTGCTGCTCACCGTCGCACCGGGCAACGTCGCCGCACGCATCCGCGGAGGATCACGTCCCCTGCTGCAGGAGGGCGACGCCGTCGCGCGCTGGCACGAGATCTACGCGCAGCGTCGACCGTTGTACGAACGGCTCGCCCACGTGAGCTTCGACACCTCCGCTGGACCGCTGCAAGACGTGGTCGACGCCCTCGCGGCGTGGATCACCGACGAACAGCCACCGACCGGCGGCCACGACCCAGGAGCACCCGAATGACCGAGACCACCGTCATCAGCGTCGCCGGAGACCAGCCCTACGACATCACCATCGGGCGCGACATCCTCGGCGTCGTCGCCGATGCGCTGCCCCCGGCGGCCCGGAAGGTCCTCGTCGTGCACCCGCCGACGCTGTCCGCACCGGCGGCACAGCTGCGCGAGCTGCTGCTGGCCTCGGGAGAGCGGCAGGTGCTCCTCGCCGAGGTGCCCGACGCCGAACAGGGCAAACGCGTCGAGGTCGCCGCGTTCTGCTGGCAGGTGATGGGCCAGGCGGACTTCACCCGCACCGACGTCGTCGTCGGCTTCGGCGGCGGGGCCGTCACCGATCTCGCCGGCTTCGTCGCCGCGACCTGGCTGCGCGGCGTCGCGCTCGTACAGGTGCCGACGACCGTTCTCGGCATGGTGGATGCCGCGGTCGGCGGCAAGACCGGCATCAACACGGCCGAGGGAAAGAACCTCGTCGGGGCGTTCTGGCCGCCCCGAGCCGTGATCTGCGATCTCGCGCTGCTGGACACGCTGAGCCGCAACGAGCGGGTCGCCGGTTTCGCGGAGGTCGTCAAGGCGGGCTTCATCTGGTACCCCGAGATCCTCGACCTCATCGAGGCCGATCCCGAGGCCGCGGTGGACCCGCAGTCGCCCGCCTTCCGGCGCTGCATCGAGCTGGCGATCGAGATGAAGGCACGCGTCGTCGGCGAGGATCTTCGCGAGGCGGGTCTGCGCGAGGTCTTGAACTACGGACACACCCTCGGGCACGCCATCGAGCACGCGGAGCGCTACCAGTGGCGCCACGGAGCCGCGATCTCGATCGGCATGCTGTTCGCCGCCGAGCTGTCGCGGCTCGCGGGACGGCTCTCCGACGACGCCGCCGCCCGCCACCGCCACATCCTCGAACTGCTGGGGCTTCCGACCGCCTACCGCGGCGGCGCCTGGAAGCAGCTGCTCGCGACGATGCAGCGCGACAAGAAGACGCGCGGCTCGATGCTCCGCTTCATCGTCCTCGACGACATCGCGAAGCCGACCGTCCTGCAGGCCCCCGACGAGTCGCTGCTGTTCGCGGCTTACCAGGAGGTCGCGGAGTGATCGCGCCGCGCGCGGGCGCCGTGCCGGGGAACGACCGGCGCGTCGCGGCGGCCCCGCGGGCGAGGGTCTTGTGACCGCGCCGGCCGTACGCCGCGTGCGCACCGCGGAGTGGCGCGAGATCCGAGATCTGAGGCTCGAAGCCGTCGGAGATCCGGCGGCGTCCATCGCCTTCCTCTCCACCGTCGAGCAAGAACGGGCCCACGACGACGACTTCTGGCGCCGTCGCGCCGCGGGCGCGTCGCTCTCGGATTCCGCTGCCCAGTTCATCGCCGAGGACGGCAGCCGGTGGGTGGGGACGGTCACCGTGCTCCTTCGGGAGCAAGGCGCCCCCGACCACCTGGGACGAACCGTATCGCGTGCGCGAGCCGACATCGTCGGCGTCTACGTGTCGCCGCGGCAACGGGGCACCGGGCTTCTCGGTCGCCTCATCGCTGCGGCGGCGGACTGGGCCGCAGATCGGGGCGTCCCCGAGCTGAGCCTCGACGTCCACCGTGACAACGAACGCGCGCAGGCCGCGTATCGGAAGCTGGGTTTCGTCCCGACGGGCGAGACGTTCGCGAGCACGATCGGTCCCGAGCTGGTGATGGTGCGCCCCGGTAGGGTGGGCGCGTGACGACGCCGCGCCGACTGCTCCTCGTGAACGGTCCCAACCTCAACCTCCTCGGCATCCGGGAGCCCGATGTCTACGGCCACGACACGCTCGCCGATGTCCAGCGCCTCGTCGAGGATGCCGCCGCCCGCCGCGGCTTCGAGGTGCGTGCGCTCCAGAGCAACCACGAGGGCGTGCTCATCGACGCCATCCACGCCGCACGCACGGACTGCGCGGGCATCGTCATCAACCCGGGCGGCCTCACCCATACCTCGGTGGTGCTTCGGGACGCACTGTCGGGGGTGGCGCTGCCGGTCGCCGAGGTCCACATCTCGAACGTCTACGAGCGCGAACCGTTCCGGCACCATTCCTACGTCGCCGACGTGGCCGCCGTCCACGTGATCGGCGAGGGTGTCGGCGGATACGCGCGCGCGACCC
This sequence comes from uncultured Microbacterium sp., assembly GCA_947647645.1. Classification (GTDB taxonomy): domain Bacteria; phylum Actinomycetota; class Actinomycetes; order Actinomycetales; family Microbacteriaceae; genus Microbacterium. Next base: position 3,730 of record CANSLE010000097.1, on the reverse strand, counting down.
GTCTGCTCATCGACGTCATCACGGGTGCCGCCGAGGGCTGACCCCGGACCGCCCGACGACCGTGGGCTAAGATCGACTGTCGGCCGCGCGCCACCCCGCGCGCCACCTCGAACTCACGAACGGAAACTCCACACTCATGGCATCGACCGCAGACATCAAGAACGGCGTCGTCCTCAGCATCGACGGACAGCTCTGGAACGTCGTGGAGTTCCAGCACGTCAAGCCGGGCAAGGGCGGGGCGTTCGTCCGCACGAAGCTGAAGAACGTCATGACCGGCAAGGTCGTCGACAAGACGTTCAACGCGGGGGCCAAGGTCGAGATCGAGAACGTCGACCGCCGCGATTTCACCTATCTGTACAACGACGGCGAGGGCTTCGTCTTCATGGACGTCGCCGACTACGACCAGATCACCGTGGGGGCCGCCACGGTCGGCGACGCCGCCAACTTCCTCCTCGAGAACCAGCAGGTCCAGATCGCGCTCAACAACGGCAACCCGCTGTACATCGAGCTCCCGGCATCCGTCGTCCTCGAGATCACGTACACCGAGCCCGGTCTGCAGGGCGACCGCTCGTCGGCCGGCACCAAGCCGGCGACCGTCGAGACCGGCTACGAGATCCAGGTGCCGCTGTTCCTCGAGACCGGCACCAGGGTCAAGGTCGACACCCGCACGGGCGACTACCTCGGCCGCGTCAACTGACGCGCGGCATCCGAGCACATGAGCGCACGCTCCAAGGCGCGAAAGCGCGCCCTCGACATCCTGTACCAGGCCGACGTCCGCGGCGATGAGCTCGCCGTGACCCTTGCGGCCGAGGCGAAGCGCGCGGCGAACGAGCCGGCGCGCGAGGCGTCCTGGCTGTACGCGCGCGAGATCGTCGACGGGGTCATCGACAACCACGACGAGATCGACGAGCAGATCGTCACCCACGCACGCGACTGGAAGCTCGAGCGGATGCCGGCGGTCGACCGTGCCATCCTGCGCTTGGCCGTCTGGGAGTTGATGTTCAACGACGAGGTGCCCTCCGCGGTCGCGATCGACGAGGCGGTCGAGCTCGCCAAGGAGTTCTCCACCGACGACTCCGGCTCGTTCGTGCACGGCGTGCTCGGCCGCATCGCCCGCACCGCCTGAGCGCCGACGGCGGACCCCCTCATCCGAGAGGAGACGACCGATGACATCCATCCTCGAGCTCAGGATCGATGAACCCTGGCTGATCGCGACGCTCTGCGTGGCGAGCCTGGGGGCGGTGGGCCTCCTTCTGGTCCGGCCCCGTGCGTCGAGATGGCTGCTGCGGGCCACGGTCGCGATGGGGACGGGCGCGGCGATCGCCGTGGTGTTCGCCCTGTTCGCGCGGAAGGCGAACCTCTTCGGCATGCCGCTTCCGTGGCAGGCCATCGCATGGGGCACCGTCGGATCCGCCGCTGTCGGGCTGGCGATCGCGAACGTATGGGGGGCGTCGTGGCGCCGCCGATTGCTCGCGCTGCTCTCGGTTCCGCTGTTCCTTCTCACGACGACGCTCGGCATCAACGCCTATTACGGGCTCGGCCCGACCGTCGGCAGCTTCCTGCACATCCAGATCAATCGGCCGATCAGCGTGCCGACCGGAGTCGACGGCACCGACGGCGCCATCCCGCTCTATCGATCGTGGCAGCCCCCGGCCGACATGCCGGCCACGGGCGAACAGGGAACGATCGAGATCCCCGCGACGCGATCGGGTTTCGCTGCACGGACGGCGGGCATCTACAAACCCCCCGCCGCGCGCACCGCTCACCCGCCGCGACTGCCGCTGGTCATCATGATGATGGGCCAGCCCGGAGATCCCGACCCGCAGTACATCGCGAAGATCCTCGACGCGCAGGCACAGAAGAACAAGGGACTCGCCCCGTATGTGCTCGTCGTCGACCAGCTCGGCGATCCGAACAGGGATCCCGTCTGCGCCGACTCGGCCTCGTACGGCAACGTCGAGACCTACGTGACGCGCGACGTGGTCGACTTCGCCCGCACCCTTCCCGTCCAACAGATCCCGAGCCAGTGGACGATCGTCGGCTACTCGAACGGCGGCGGCTGCGCCTTCAAGTACGCAGCACAGCACCCGGACATCTGGGGCAATCTGCTGTCCGTGAGCGGCGAGATCGTGCCCGGCTCCGAACACCCCGAGAGCACCATCGCCGACGTGTTCGGCGGGTCGGCCGCTGCCTTCGAGGCGGCCAAGCCGACCCACATCCTCTCCGCTCGCACCGTCGCATATCCCGACGAATGGGCGTTGTTCACGGCGGGCCAGAACGACCCGGCGTACATCGACCAGGCTCGTCATGCTGCGGCCGCGGCCGCGACCGCGGGCTGGAACGTGGACAGCTATGTCGTCCCCGGCGCCGGGCATGTCGTCGACGCCCTGGAGGGCGGGCTCGCCGAGGGCTTTGCGCGGCTCTACCCGCGGCTGGGCCTGTCGGCTCCCTGAACCGCCGGGACCGCCTGGGCGGCCGCACAGACTCCCGCGCGTAGACTCGGGAGCTGTTCGACCAGGAGGACCCATGCGGATCACAGGCCTCGGCCACGCCGGAATGTTCATCGAGACGACGGGCGGCAGCATCCTCTGCGACCCGGTGATGGGTCCGAGCTTCTTCGGCTCGTGGTTCCCTTTCCCCGACAACCGCGGTCTGGACTGGGAGCGATTCGGGAAGGCCGATTTCCTCTACATCTCGCACCGCCACCGCGACCACTTCGACCCCGCACTGCTGGAGCGTTACGTGCCGAAGGACATCCGCGTCCTGCTGCCGGAGTACCCGACCGATGACCTGGAGGTCGACCTCCGCCGCCTCGGCTACGAGAACATCGTCTACACCCAGGCGGGCGTGACGATGGAGTACCCGGGCGGGCTGAAGATGATGGTCACGCCGCTGCGCGCGCCCAGCGACGGCCCGATCGGCGACTCCTCCCTGAGCGTCGACGACGGCACCGCCAGCATCCTGAACCAGAACGACTCTCACCCCCTCGACCTCGAGACGCTGCTGTCGTTCTCGAAGCCCGATGCGTACTTCACCCAGGTGTCGGGCGCGATCTGGTGGCCCATGGTCTACGACCTGCCGCAGGACTCCAAGCAGCACTTCGCGAAGCTCAAGCGCGACGCGCAGAACAAGCGCGCGATGTACTACATCGAGAAGGTGGATGCCGAGCACGTCTTCCCGATGGCGGGCCCGCCCATGTTCCTACGTGAGGACCTGTTCCGGTTCAACGGGTGGGGTCTGGAAGACGACTCGATCTTCACCGATCAGCGCCAGTTCCTCGCGCACATGCGCGACGAGCGACCCGACCAGAAGGGGTACGAGTTCGTCCCCGGCACGCAGGTCGAGCTCGACGGCGGGGCGATCGAGATCACCCAGACCCTCTACACGCCGGAGGAGATCGACCGGGTCTTCGACGACAAGTGGGACTACCTGGCCGCGCAGCGCGACAGCCGGCAGGACGAGATCATCACGGAGATCGCCAGCCGCGCCGAGCCGATGACGCCGGACGAGATGCTCGCGGCGCTGCAGGAGTGGTGGGAGCCGCTGCTGCGCCGCGCCCGCACGATCCGCATGGGAGTCGGCGGCAACGTGCGCTTCCGTATCGGCGAGCTCGACATGGTCGTGGACTTCCCGAAGGCGAAGGTGCGCGAATACGCGGGGGAGGAGTGCATCTACTGGTACACGATCCCCGCAGACCTCGTCTCGACGAACATCGCCGATCACGAGATCG
>CANSLE010000096.1 GCA_947647645.1 uncultured Microbacterium sp. | reverse complement strand
GGACCGCGCACCTGACCGACGTACAGCTCGCTGATGCCGTCGGAGTGGACGAGGGCGACCTCGAGATCGAAGCCCCCCTCGGCGTTGCGCAGCGCCTCGACGTCATCGGCCGTGCGCGGGACGTCGAGGGTGGTGGATGCCGGCAGCAGCGCGGGCCTGGGGTCGGTGGCGCCGGACGGGCGTGCGATCCGCCAGAACCCCGTCTCGGCGACGAGCGGCGTGCGGGCGCCCTCCTCGCCGAGAAGCCAGGCGCTGGCCGCGTAGTTCACGTAGTCGCCGCCATCGTGGCTGAAGCTGACGCGGTGCGCGAACTCACCGCTGAAGGAGACCCCGTCGGCCTCGTAGTCGATGACGCCGGTCCCCTCCCAGACGCCGAGCAGCCACGACAGCGGAACGAGATCCGCCGGCAGATCGGTCGGCAGGTCGAACATGACCGTCAGCGCTGGCCGCGGTAGAGGTTCTTGATCACGACACCCGACACGAAGACGATCGCGAGCGAGGCAAGCGCGAGCAACCCGACGAAGAAGAGTTCGAGCGCAACGAGGTCCATGCCTTCACTCTACCTTCACGAGAACATGCTGGAGAGCCCGAGACCGAGCCCGATGAGCCCCATGACGATGAAGGCGCCGAGGGTGCTGGCGGCCACGCGTCGCAGGAACCCCGGGGAGTTGCCCTGCACCAGCTGCACGACGAAGGCGAGGATGAGGCAGGCGGCCATGCCCACCGTCATCCAGGCGGCCCGCCACGGGGCGGGAGCGACGATGCCGATCACGACGGCGATGACGGCGGCGGCGGCCCAGACGCCGACGATGCCGCCGTATCCGGCGCGAGGCGCCAATCCGGGAAGCGTCATGCGTCCATTGTCGCCGACGAGCCGCCCGCGCGCACGCCGCGTGCGACGGGCGGCGCGCGTGACCGGTTCGCCCGGGTCCTAAGATGGGGGCACGGTTCGGGCATCCGCACCGGAAGGGACCCCCATTGGCTCAGCTTCTCGTCTTGAGTTCCGCCCCGGGCGGGGGCCCCGTCCTGCCCGCTCTCGAGCTGCTCAGCCATCGAGTGCGCCAGATCCCCGCCGAACCCGCACAGCTCGTCAATGCGCCGAGCTCCGATGTCATCTTCGTCGACGCACGGGGAGACCTCGTCGGGGCCAAGTCCCTCTGCAAGATCCTCAACACGACGGGATTGGACGCGCCGCTCGTGCTCGTCGTCACCGAGGGCGGCCTGACCGCCGTCTCGACCGACTGGGGCATCGATGACGTCATCCTCGTCGGGGCAGGCCCCGCTGAGGTCGACGCCCGCATCCGACTCGCCGTCGGCCGGCAGTCGGCGGCGCAGGTCTCCAGCCGCATCCAGACCTCCGGCATCACGATCGACGAGTCGTCGTACTCGGCGAAGGTGCACGGCAAGCCGCTGGATCTCACGTACAAGGAGTTCCAGCTTCTCCACTTCTTCGCGACCCACCCCTCCCGCGTCTTCACCCGGGAGCAGCTGCTGAGCGAGGTCTGGGGCTACGACTACTTCGGCGGCACCCGGACCGTCGACGTGCACGTGCGGCGACTGCGCGCCAAGCTCGGCGACCTCGAGCAGCTCATCGGCACCGTGCGCAATGTCGGGTACCGCTTCAACGTGTACGAGGACGACCAGATCCCGACGTCGCGCGAGACGTCTCAAGCGTGATGACCCGCGTCGGGCCGACGTCCGACGAGGCGGTTAACGCGGTGGTCACCTGGCCCTGACATGATGAGGGAATGATCGACACGGACGTTCTGGACACCGGGCTGGGCGACGAGGACGACGACGACTTCGACGAGATGGTCGAGGCCGGCGACGCGCAGCTTCCCGAGCACCGCTACATGGACCGCGAGCTCAGCTGGCTCGCGTTCAATCAGCGTGTGTTGGAGCTGGCGGAGGACCCGTCGCTGCCCGTCCTGGAGCGCGCCAACTTCCTCGCGATCTTCGCCAGCAACCTCGACGAGTTCTTCATGGTCCGCGTCGCCGGTCTGAAGCGGCGCATCATCACGGGTCTGGCAGTGCCGACGAACGTCGGTCGCGCCCCGCAGGACGTCCTGGCGGACATCTCGGATGCCGCCCATGCGCTCCAGCTGCGTCAGGCCGGGGTGTGGCTCAACGTGGTCCAGCCGGCGCTCGCGGGAGCCGGCATCGAGGTCGTCTCCTGGGACGACCTGTCCGGAGACGACCGCGACGACCTCTACGACTACTTCCAGTCGCAGGTGTTCCCGGTGCTCATGCCCCTGGCGGTCGATCCCGCTCACCCCTTCCCGTACATCTCCGGTCTCTCGCTGAACCTCGCCATCCGGATCCGCAACGCCAAGACGGGCCGACAGGAGTTCGCGCGTCTGAAGGTTCCCCCGATGCTCCCGCGCTTCGTCGCGGTGCCGGGCGAGCCCGGTCGGGCGCGTTACCTGCCGCTGGAGCAGCTCATCGCGAACCACCTCGGCGACCTCTTCCCGGGGATGGAGATCCTCGAGCACCACACGTTCCGCCTGACGCGCAACGAGGATGTGGTCATCGAGGAGGACGAGACCGAGAATCTCATCCAGGCCCTCGAGGCCGAGCTGCTGCGCCGGCGGTTCGGCCCGCCGATCCGCCTCGAGGTCACCGAGGACATGGACGACGTCACGCTCGATCTGCTGATCGCGGAGCTCGACATCACCGAGCAGGAGGTCTACCGCCTGCCCGGGCACCTCGATCTGCGCGGGCTGTTCGACCTCGCCCGCATCGACCGGCCGGAGCTGCACTTCCCCGCGCACGTGCCGACGACGGCGCCGGCGTTCCAGCCCCTCGAGCAGAACGGCCGCGCGGACTTCTTCGCCGCGATCCGCAAGGGCGACGTGCTGGTCCATCACCCGTACGAGTCGTTCACGACGAGCGTCGTGAGCTTCCTCGAGCAGGCGGCGCGTGATCCCCACGTGCTCGCCATCAAGCAGACGCTCTACCGCACCTCGGGCGACAGCCCGATCGTCCAGGCGCTGATCGACGCGGCCGAACGCGGCAAGCAGGTGCTCGCCCTGGTCGAGGTCAAGGCGCGGTTCGACGAGGCGGCGAACATCGTCTGGGCACGCAAGCTCGAGAAGGCCGGCGTCCACGTCGTCTACGGACTGGTGGGGCTGAAGACGCACTGCAAGCTGCTGCACGTCATCCGCGAGGAAGACGGCATGCTCCGCAGCTACAGCCACATCGGCACGGGCAACTACAACCCCAAGACCAGCCGCATCTACGAGGACTTCGGCCTGTTCACCGCGGATGAGCAGGTCGGGCGCGACCTGACCCGCCTGTTCAACGAGCTGAGCGGCTACGCGATCGAGAAGAAGTTCAAGCGTCTGCTCGTCGCCCCGCTGCACCTGCGCAAAGGGCTGCTGCGGCAGATCGAGAACGAGCGGCGCCATGCGCTGGAGGGCAAGCCCGCGCACATCCGCATCAAGGTGAACTCGATGGTCGACGAGCAGATCATCGACGCGCTCTACCGCGCCAGTCAGGCCGGTGTGCGCGTCGACGTCTGGGTGCGCGGCATCTGCTCGCTGAAGGTCGGCCTTCCCGGCGTCAGCGACAACATCACGGTGCGCTCGATCCTCGGTCGCTACCTCGAGCACTCGCGCATCTTCGCGTTCGCCGGCGACGGCGACCCGCAGGTGTTCATCGGCAGCGCCGACATGATGCACCGCAACCTCGATCGCCGCGTGGAGGCGCTCGTCCGCGTCGTGGCCCCAGCCCAGATCAAGGAGCTCGTCGACCTGTTCGACCTCGCGATGAGCGATGGAACGAGCTCGTGGCACCTCCAGGACAGTGGCGAGTGGCAGCGCCACAGCGTGGATGCCGACGGCAAGCCGCTCAGCGATCTGCAGGACCGCACGATGACGCAGGTGCAGCGTCGGCGGCGGGCCCGGGCGGTGCGATGACCGAGACCGCCGTCTATGCAGCCGGCGGGGTGGTCTGGCGCGTCGTCGACGGCAAGCTCCGCGTCCTGGTCATCCACCGCACCGCCTACGCCGACGTGACCATCCCGAAGGGCAAGGTCGACCCCGGCGAGAGCCTGGCCGAGACCGCCGTACGTGAGATCTTCGAGGAGACCGGCATCCACGTCGCCCTCGGCATCCCGGTGGGCGTCTCGCGCTACCGCATGCCCAACAAGCGGCAGAAGATCGTCCACTACTGGTCGGCCGAGGCCACGGATGCCGCGATCCGCGCCTCCGCGTTCGTCCCGAACAAGGAGATCGCCGCGATCGAGTGGCTCTCACCCAAGAAGGCGCTCGCGAAGCTCTCCTATCCGGTCGACGTCGAGATCCTCGAGGAGTTCCTGCGCTATGTCGACGACGGCGTGCTGGCGACCTTCCCCATCGTCGTGCTGCGGCACGCGAAGGCGCTCCCCCGCGAGGACTGGGACGGCGCGGATGCCGCGCGACCGCTGACCGCCCGCGGCACGAAACAGGCGGCTGCGGCCGTCGGCCCCCTGCGCGCCTTCGGGGTGCGCAAGATCGTCTCCAGCGACGCCGTGCGGTGCGTGACGACCGTCACACCGCTCGCCGCTGCGCTCGGCAAGCAGATCCACCGCGTGAGCGCGCTCAGCCAGGACGCGTGGGAGGACGGGAGCTCGGACGTTCGGGGGGTCATCGGACGGCGCGTGCGCGCGCGCAAGCCCGCGGTGCTGTGCAGCCACGGGCCCGTCCTACCCGGCATCCTGTCGGAGCTCGCGCTCGCGACCGGCACCCTGCACGGGTCGTACCTCGGCAGCGCCTCCGCGCTGGAGACGGGGGCCTTCTCGGTCGTGCACCTGTCGGCGACGAACCCCGGATCGGGCATCATCGCGATCGAGACGCACGAGCCGAAGCTGTAGCCCGTGGAGGGCCTGCGTCTCGCGTGGGGGTCGGTGCCGCCGGGGCGGATCGCGCGCCGCGCGGCCGCGTGGGAACTGCTGCGGTCGCTCCTGGCTGATGCCGGGGCACCCGATGCCGTCCTCACCAACCCGTGCCCGCACTGCGGAGGTCCGCACGGGCCGGTACAGGTGCACGGTGCGCCCTGGTGGGCCGCCGTGACCTACGCCGGCGCGACGGCGGTGGTCGGCATCCTTCCCCGGGACGCCGCCGACGCGTTCGCGCTCGACGCCGAGCCGCTGCACGATCCGGTGCGGGAGGCGGCGGGCGGCGCTCCCGGGGGTCTGCGCCGCTGGGTCCGCGCGGAGGCTTCGCTCAAGGCGCTCGGATGGGGGCTGCGCATCGACCCGGCGTCCATCGACGCCGCCGACCTCGACGACGAGCGCTGGGCGGCGAAGATCCCGGGCGCACCGCTCACGGTGCGCGGCCGGGATCTGGACGGCCCGCCCGCGGTCTTGGTGTGCGCCGCCGGAGCGTTCCGTATCCCGTCCGACGGTGTGCGGCCGTGAGCCCGGCCCGGGAGCCGCGCGTGGTCTAGGGGCGAGGCAGCGGCGGCAGCGCTGTCCGGTCGAGCCAAGGTGTGAAGACGTCGTCGAGATCGCGACCCGCGACGCGCGCGGCGAGCGCACGGAAGTCGTCGGACGTGGCGAGCGCGTGGCGATAGGTCTCCACCCAGGTGTGGACCACCCGCGAGAACGCCTCCTCGCCCACGGCGCAGCGCAGGGCATAGAGCGTCAGGGCGCCCCGCTTGTAGACGCGGTCGTCGAACATGAGGTCGGGTCCGGGATCGCCGAGCAGCAGGTCCTGCGGCAGCTCACGCAGGCGGGCGTGGTGCTTCGCAGCCTTCTGCGCGACGGTCGGCCTGCCGGACTGCTCGGACCACAGCCACTCGGCGTAGCAGGCGAATCCCTCGTTGAGCCAGATGTCGCTCCACCGGCCGATGCCGACGCTGTTGCCGAACCACTGGTGCGCGAGCTCGTGCGCGATGAGCCGCTGCTCGTCCGGGACGAGGTGGTTACGCCCGAACACCGCGAGCCCCTGGGCCTCGAGGGGGATCTCGAGCTCGTCCGGCGTGACGACGAGCGCACAGTCCTCCTGCGGGTACGGGCCGAAGGATGCCGTGAACAGCGCCATCATCCTCGGCACGTCCGCGAATGCGCGCGTCACCTCACGGCGCAGCGCCGGCGGCGCGAACAGGCGCACGCCCTCGCTGTCGGCCAGCTCCGCCTGCTCGTACGGGCCGATGTGCACCGCGACGAGATACGTCGCGACCGGCACGGAGGACGCGGAGGTCGCTCTCACGCGCCCGCCCGCGCGGGACACGCCGGTCGGGCGCCCCGTGAGGACCGGGAGGTACCCGGCATCCGTCGTCACCGACAGCCGCATCGGCGCCCGCGCATCGGGGCGGTCGTTGCAGGGGAACCACGTCGGCGCGCCGGTGGGCTGCGAGGCGACGAGCGCGCCGTCCTCGAGCTCCTCCCAGCCGATGGCGCCCCACCGCGAGCGCCGTGGCGCGGGAGCGCCGGCGTAGACGACCTCGATCGAGAACCTCTCCCCCGCCTGCATGCGGTGCGGGAGGGTGATCCGCAGCTTGCGCGGGCCCTGCGCGTATCGCGTACGGCGATCACCGTCCACCCGTACCCGGGAGGCGCGCAGTCCGATGAGGTCGACGCTCACCGCCGAAACGGCGGCGGTGGCGACCGCGTTGATGATCGCGCGCCCCTCGAGCCGGTTGGTGCGCACACGGTAGTCGATCTCGACGTCGTAGGACTCGACGTCGAAGGCGGCGTCGCCGCTCTCGGGGGCGTACGGGTCGTGGCCGCTCACGAGGTCGACTGGTAGGCGCGCACCGTCACCGCGTTCCAGGGGCCGATGGGGTTTCCGCTCCACCGCGAGCCGACCGGCACCGTCTCGCCGCGCATCACGAGGGATGCCGGGCCCACCGTCGCATGCGCGCCGATGCGGGCCGCCGGGAGGATGACACTGTGGGGGCCGAGGGTCGCCCCGGGCTCGAGTTCGACGGTGTCCATGCTCATGATTCGATCATGGAACAGGTGCGTCTGCACGACGCAGCCGCGGTTGACCGTCGATCCGTCGCCCAGAGTCACGAGATCGGGCTCGGGCAACCAGTAGCTGTCGCACCACACGCCCCGCCCGATCGTGGAGCCGAGCGAGCGCAGCCAGACCGCGAGCGCGGGGGTTCCGGCCGCGGCCCGGGCGAACCAGGGCGCGGCGACCATCTCGGTGAACGTGTCGGACACCTCGGTCCGCCAGACGAAGCTGGACCACAGCGGCTGTTCGCCGGCACGGATCGGTCCCACGATCAGCCACTTCGCCACCGTCGACACGCCCGCGGCCACCGCACCCGCGGCGAGGAGCACGATCCCCGACAGCAGGACGGCGCCGACGAGCCCCACCTGCTCGATGAGCCCGGCCAGAGTGAAGACGACCAGCACGCCCAGCGCGCACGTGACCACCACCGGGACGAACCGGCAGAGCTCCCACAGGGTGCGGGCCACGCGCAGCCGCGCCGGCGGCTGGTACGTACGCGACTCGTCGCCCTCGGCGGAGCGACGGCGCAGACGCACGGCCGGCGAGCCCAGCCACGAGGAGCCGGGCTTGGCCTTGACGGGAGCCGCGGACAGCACCGCCACGAGGCCATCGCGGGGGACACGGTGGCCGGGCGCGGCCATGCCGGAGTTCCCGAGGAAGGCGCGCTTGCCGATGCGCACCGGACCGATGCGCATCCACCCGCCGTGCAGCTCGTAGGAGGCGACCATCGTGTCGTCGGCGAGGAACGCACCGTCCTCGATGCGGGTGAGCGACGGGATCAGGAGCACCGTCGAGGCCTCCACATCGCGACCGACCCGCGCACCGAGCATGCGCAGCCAGACCGGGGTGAACAGGCTCGAGTACAGCGGGAAGAGGATCGTGCGCGCCGAGTCGAGCAACCGCTCGATGGTCCATGCCTGCCATCCGACTCGGCTCCGCACCGGATGGGTGCCCTCGTGCAGGCCGAGCGAGAGCAGGCGCACCGCACCCACCACGACGCCGGCGAACACGACGCCGGCGACGAGGACCCCGGGCACGAGCCAGACCAGGGCCCCGCCGAGGGCGGCGGGGAGCGACGGCGCGTCGACGATTCCGCGGGAGACGACCAGCGCGCCCGCGGCGAAC
>CANSLE010000095.1 GCA_947647645.1 uncultured Microbacterium sp. | reverse complement strand
ACGTCTACGCGCTCGGTTGCGTCGCGTACGAGCTGCTCGTCGGACGTCCTCCGTTCGTCGGCGAGACGGACATGAACGTGCTGACGCAGCACGTGCTGCAGATCCCCGTCCCGCCGAGCGAGCGCCGCCCTGGCCTCGCCACCGTCTACGACGACGTCATCCTCAAGGCGCTCGCGAAGGACGTCGACGAGCGCTATCTGACCGCGGGTGCGTTTCGAGATGCTCTGCTCGCCGCGCACCGAGGCACCGCCGATCCGAAGCGCATCCTCGTCGCCGACGACGCCGAGCCCCACCGCCACGGCGGCGGCCGGCGTGGCGGTCTCCGCGGCCGGTTTCACCCTGCAGACGGCCACCGGCGCACCGTTCACCCACCGATGGGCCGACGACCCGCAAGCCGCCATCACCGCCCTCGCCAAGGCCTTCGGCACGGCTCCGAAGCGCTCGGTCATCGAGGGCAACGCGCACGTGTACGCCTACACGGCGTACACGTGGCCGGGATTCGTGTTCTACGACGTGCTGCTCGGCGAAGGCAACAAGCCACGCGCGCAGGTCGACACGCCCACGTACGTGTCCTTCACGGCCAACGACGTCGCCGGGGTCAAGATCACCGCGGAGTTCGGGTTGCGCATCGACCAGACCGTCGCCGATGTCCGTGCCGCCAAGCCCGATTGGGGCGGTGACGACTCGGCCTCGACGTATTACTTCGAGCGCGGACGCGGCACGTTCTACACCGACGGCGTTCGCGACTTCGGGCTGATCGTGACGACCGACGGGAAGCGCGTCACCGAGATCAGCTACCGCTACCTGACGAAGAGCGGGCTCTGACCGACCGCTGTCGCACCGAGTCGGACTCGGCCAGGTGCACGGTCCCGGAGAATCTTTCCTGACCCGTCCGCGGCGTGGGGGCGGGTCACCCCTCCCGCGGCGGATTCTCCGGAGTCGTGGACGCGGACTGCGCGACGGACACCCCGGGGGTCTGGGCCTCGCGCGCGTCGACGAGCTGCCGGCCGGTGACGATTCCGGGCAGGCCCCGGCCGTCGCGAGTCGTGAAGACGAGCACGACGGATGCCGCGGCGAACACCGCCTGCGCGATCGACCACGGCGCGGGCAGCTGTCCGAGCAGCAGGTAGCCGCCGATCCCTCCGAGGAAGCGCAGCGGACGGGCGAGCGCCTCGGGCTGCGGGCCGCCGCGGTAGCGGAGCTCGACCGCGAGATCTCCCGGTGTCCGGCCCGTCCCGAGCACCACGGCCGCCCACACCACGATCGGCACGGCATTCATCGCGAACCGTCCCGCGGCGCCGTCGAGCACGGCCGCATGGTCGCGCAGGACGTACTCGAGGAAGACCTGCACGGCGATCGCCGACCCATAGGCGACGAGGACGCTGCCGAGCAGATCGCAGAACATGGCGAGCAGGCGCCGCGGACGGGTGACCGGGTGCGAGCGGGCACCGGCGTCGGCGATCGGTCTCCCCCGCCACCGTCGCGGGACGATGACGGCGAGCAGAGAGCCGAGCACGGCGCCGACCGTGTTGGTGAGCAGGTCGTCCACGTCGAAGACACGGTAGGCACAGGGGTAGACCCCCCACACGCCGGTCAGCTGGGTGGTCTCGATCGTGAGCGACACGAGGGCCCCCGTGAGGAAGGCCACGAGGATGCCGCGACCCCCCAGCACGCGCAGGAAGAAGCCCAGCGGCAAGAAGAGCAGCACGTTGAGCGCCACCTGCAGCACGGCGAAGTCGGTGAGGCTCCGCGCGCCGCGGAGGTCGTCGACGAACGCCCAGACGTCGAGGTTCGTCCCGGCGCACACGTAATCGTCGATGTCGGGGAGGGGAAGGAGCGTGTACGTCCAGATGGCCCAGAAGTAGACGAGAGCCGCCGCCCAGAGCAGGAAGCGCCCGACGGTGAGACGTCCGCGGCGACGGTAGCTGAGTGCGACGAAGGGCACGAAGAGGACGATCCCGACGACGAAACCGATCCCGATCGCGACCACAGCGGAGTAGACCTCGTTCCCCATCCCTCGATCCTCTCAGTCGCACGCGCGGATTCTCACGTGTCGCGGGATTGCGCGGCGTGCCGCGACCGCGTAATGTCGCCCGCCGTGACAGACGAAAGTCGCGGCCCCGGCGAAGAGACGCCGATCGCCAAGCGCATCCTGATCGGCGAGCCGCTGACGAGCGAAGAGCTCGAGGGGCAGCTGCTGCCCAAGAGGATGGCGCTGCCGATCTTCGCCTCCGACGCCCTCTCCTCGGTGGCCTACGCGCCGCAGGAGCTGCTGATGATCCTCCTCATCGGGGGCACGGCGTTCCTGGCGCTCAGCCCGTGGGTGGCCACGGCGGTCGTGGCGCTGCTGATCGTGGTGGTGCTCAGCTACCGCCAGCTCATCAAGGCGTACCCCTCCGGCGGCGGCGACTACGAGGTGGCGCGCACGAATCTGGGCGAGAAGGCCGGCGTCGTGGTCGCTGCGGCCTTGCTCGTGGACTACATCCTGACGGTGGCCGTGTCGGTGGCCTCGGGCGTCGACAACATCATCTCCGCGCTTCCGGGACTGCACTCCTGGCGGGTGGAGCTGGCCGTCGGCTTCGTCGTGCTGATCATCCTCGTGAACCTCCGCGGTGTGCGCGAGGCATCGACCGCGTTCGCGATCCCGACCTACCTGTTCATCGGGTCGGTCATGCTCATGATCGGGACCGGGCTCGTGCGCTGGATGCTGGGCGACGCGCCGATCGCCGAGAGCGCCCGCTTCGCAGTGCAGGCCGAGGATCTCAGCCAGGCCGCCCTCATCCTGCTGATCCTCCGCGCCTTCTCCAGCGGCTGTTCCGCGCTCACCGGTGTCGAGGCCGTCTCCAACGGTGTGCCCGCCTTCCGGCAGCCGAAGGTCCGCAACGCCCAGACGACGCTCGTGCTCATGGGCTCGATCGCGATCACGATGTTCGCCGGCCTGACGGTCCTCGCCCTGGTCGCCGGCGTGCACTACTCCGAGGACCCGTGCCGCCTCGTCGGCTTCGACTGCCAGGCACTCGTGCAGCCGAGCCTCATGGCGCAGGTGGCCGCGGCGACGTTCGGCAACGGCAGCATCCTGTTCTTCGTGGTGCAGGCCGCCACCGCGGCAGTGCTCCTGCTGGCGGCCAACACCGCCTTCAACGGCTTCCCGCTGCTCGGATCGGTGCTGGCGCGCGACGGCTACGCGCCGAAGGCGCTGAACACCCGGGGCGACCGCCTCGTCTATTCCAACGGCATGATCGTGCTCGGCCTCGCCGCCGTGCTCGTCCTGGTGATCTTCCAGGCGAAGCTGACGACGTTGATCCAGCTGTACATCATCGGCGTGTTCGTGTCGTTCTCCCTGGGCCAGCTCGGCATGGTCAGACACTGGCGGCGCGAGCTGCGCCTGCTCTCACCGAAGGCGACGAGAGCGCGGCACGAGGCGATCTCGGGCCTGTTCATCAACTCGCTGGGCGCGACGTTCACGATCGTCGTCCTCGTGATCGTCACCATCACGAAGTTCACGCACGGCGCCTACCTCGTGTTCATCGCGATCCCCTTGCTGTCGTTCCTCATGATCGGCGTGCACCGCTACTACCGCGATGTCGAGCACGAGATCGAGATGGACGACGACGTGCACTACGGCTCGACCGGCGACGTCGCGATCGTTCTGGTCGGAAAGCTCCAGAAGCCGGTCGCGAAGGCGATCGACTACGCGCTGTCGGCGAAGCACGAGAAGACCCTCGCCGTGCACGTGGCCGTGACCGCCGAGGACGCGCGCGAGGTGCAGGACGAGTGGCAGTACCACCAGATGCCGATCCCGCTGCTGGTGATCGAGTCGCCCTACCGTCAGTATGCGGCGCCGCTCGCGCAGTTCATCGAGGAGTACCGCGAGAAGCACGGACCGTCGGTGATCACCGTCTACCTGCCGCAGTACATCGTCGGGCACTGGTGGGAGACGTTCCTCCACAACCGTCGCGCGCGCCGCATCGCCCAGCAGCTCATGCTCGTGCACGGTGTGCAGATCACGCTCGTGCCCTGGCTGCTGGACTCATCGGAGCTGATCTACGGGCGCCGCTCGCGGCCGCTGCCTGGCGACGACCGCGCCGGCCGGATCACGTCGTACGGGCTGGTCGCCCACACCGACGACCAGCCCGGATGAGGCCCGGCAGACGCGGCCGGAGCCGGGTCGGATGCCGGGGCGTAGCCTAGAGGGGTGACTTCCGCGACCGCGTCCCCGTCCACCGCCGCGGCGCCGTTCGACGCCAGCGCGGTCAAGGCCGACTTCCCGATCCTGTCGGAGCAGGTCAACGGGCATCCCCTGGTGTACCTGGACTCCGCTGCGACGAGCCAGAAGCCGCTGGCCGTGCTGGATGCCGAGCGCGACTTCCTCACGCACACGAACGCCGCGGTGCACCGCGGCGCCCACACGCTGGCCGCCGAGGCGACCGAGCTGTTCGAGGACGCGCGGGCGACCGTGGCAGGCTTCGTCGGCGCGGCACCGGAGCAGCTGGTGTGGACGAGCGGCGCCACCATGGGCCTGAACCTCGTCGCATACTCGATCGGGAATGCGGGGCTCATCCGGCCCGGCGACGAGATCGTCGTCACCGCGATCGAGCACCACGCCAACCTCATCCCGTGGCAGGAGCTCGCCGCCCGCAGCGGCGCCGTGCTGCGCCACATCCCCGCGCACGACGATGGCACGCTCGACACGGATGCCGCGGCATCCCTCATCGGCGAGCGCACCCGCGTGGTCGCGTTCACGCACGTGTCGAACGTTCTCGGGATCGTGAACCCGGTTGCGGACCTCGTCGCGATGGCTCAGGCGGCGGGCGCGATCACGGTGATGGACGCATGCCAGTCGGCCCCCCACCTTCCACTCGACCTCCCCGCGCTCGGCGTGGATCTCGCCGTCTTCAGCGGCCACAAGATGCTCGGGCCGTATGGCGTCGGAGGTCTCTACGGGCGCACGCCCGTGCTGGAGGCACTGCCGCCGTTCCTCACGGGCGGATCGATGATCACGACCGTCACGCTCGACCGCGCCGAGTACCTGCCGCCGCCCCAGCGGTTCGAAGCCGGCACGCAGCCGATCGGACCGGCGATCGGGCTGGCGGCCGCAGTTCGCTACCTCGACGGCGTCGGCCTCTCCCGCATTCATGCCCATGAGGGAATGCTCGCGGAGCGCATGCGCGCGGGGCTCGTCGACATCCCCGGCATCCGTCTTCTCGGCGACGCGGCCGGCGTGGAACGCGTCGGCCTCTGGTCATTCGACGTCGAGGGGGTGCATGCGCACGACGCGGGGCAGTACCTCGATGCCCTCGGCATCGCCGTGCGCGTGGGTCACCACTGCGCGGCACCCCTGCACGCCCGGTTCGGCGTCACCGCGAGCGTGCGCGCGAGCACCGCGCTGTACACCACCACCGACGACGTGGACCGGTTCGTCGAAGCCGTCGCCGGCATCCGCCCCTACTTCGGAGTCTGACATGAGCGATCTGGACGCCCTGTACCGCGAGCTGATCCTGGATCACTCCAAGCACCCGCAGCACTTCGGACTGACCGACGAAGGCGACGCCCCCACGGTGGTCGGGACCATCGGCACGTCGCACCAGAAGAACCCCGTCTGCGGGGACGAGATCACCCTCCGCGCCCGCGTGGACGGTGAGACGATCGCCGACGTGCAGTGGGAGGGGCGCGGCTGCTCGATCTCGCAAGCCTCGGCATCCATGCTCGCCGACCTGGTCGCGGAGGAGGGCTTGAGTCGGGCCGAGGCGCTGCAGCTGGTCGAGGGGTTCCGCGAGGCGCTGCGCTCCCGCGGGACGATCGAGCTCGACGAGGAGGTCTACGGCGACGCCGCGGCCCTGTCTGGGGTCTCCAAGTTCTCCGCGCGCGTCAAGTGCGCGATGCTCGCCTGGGTCGCTCTCGAGGACGCGATCGCCAAGGCCTGATCCCCGACCGCGGCGGCGGCTCACCCCTCGGCGAGGAATTCCAGCGCGGCTCCGCGGAAGACCCGCGAACCCGGCGTGTTGAAGTGGTGCCGGTCGGGGATCTCGACGAAACGGCCCTGTGGGCAGGCGGCGGCGAGCGCCTTCGAGCCCTCGATGATGCCGTCGAGCGACCCGGTCGCGAACATCACCGGCTGCTGCGGGGCGTGCACGGGGTCGGGGTCGACGGTCTTCGACGCTCGCATGCCCTCCGCGATCGCGAGCAGCGCGCGCATGTCGTTGCCCGGCACCCGTTCGGTCAGAGCGATGTAGTTCTGTGTCACCGGGTCGGTCACGGGCGTGCCGTCGGCGATGAGGGCGCGCACCTGGGCGAGGTCGAGCCGCGCGAGAGGGATGCCGTCGGGAACCCCGCCGAGCACGACCCGCGGAATGCGGGTGGAGATGTGCTGTGCGACCTCCCATCCGACGCGCGCGCCGAGGGAGTATCCGACGTAGAAGGCCTCGTCGACCAGATAGGTGTCGAGCATCGTCTCGACGTCGCCCGCGAGCTGCCGCAGGTCGTAGGCGGCGGGCTCGTGCGGCTTGTCGCTCGCACCGTGTCCGCGCTGGTCGAGCGCGAGCACACGGTAGCCGGCGGCGGTGAGATCGCGCACCCAACCGGTCGCGACCCAGTTGTCCTTCGTGCTCGACGCGAACCCGTGCACGACCACGACCGTCGGGGCATCCTCGTCTCCCCACGAGTACGTGGCGATGCGGTGACCGTCCCCGACCATCAGGTACTGCGGGTCGGGCATCTGCGTGAGGTTCTGAAGCGGCGTCGGCACGGGTTCTATCCTGCCCTCGATCGCGACGCCGCGGCGTCAGTCCTCGATGCGGACCTCTTTCCAGAACGCGACGTAGCCCGAGAAGTCCCTCCCGACGCGGGCGATGCCGCTCTCGTACGGGTGCGGGTACGACCACGCCCGGTCGGCGAGCAGACCGTCGGCGCCGCGCACCGAGTAGTACTGGCACTCGCCCTTCCACGGGCACGTGTACGGGGTGGGACTCTCCTCGAGCAGCTCCCAGTCCACGCTCGACGGCGGGAAGTACCAGTTGCCCTCGATCGAGATGAGATCGTCGCGGTCGGCCTCGGCCACCGTCGCACCGCCCAGAACAGCCTTCATCGCGTCCTCCGCTTCGTTCGGATCCCACCCTTCCACCGCCGCGGCCGAGCCGCAACGAGGTCGGCGGCCGGCTGCTGTGGCAACGGGACGGGCTGGGTGATCACGGCATCCACCACCATCGACCCGTCGGTGGGGCCGATGACGGCGATCGGGGTCGTGAGGGTCGGCTCGTCGGGGTCGATCGGCATCCGTTCGAGAGCGCGGTGCGCGCGCACGTACGCGGGCACCAGGATGACGGTCGCACCGAGCCAGGCGAGCGGATTGCTCCACACGACGCCGACGAAACCGAAGAGATGACCGAGCACGACGGCGGCGCCCACGCGCATGACGAGTTCCACGAGGCCCGTCACGGTCGGGATGATCGTGCTGCCGAGCCCCTGCAGCGTGCCGCGCAGGATGAACAGCACACCGAGTGCCGTGTAGCTCGCGCCGTTGATGAGCAGCATGAGGGCGGCGAGCTGGACGACGGTGTCGCTGCCGTCGCCGACGAACAGCCGCACGAGCGGTGCGCCGAACGTGATGAGCAGCGCCCCCAGCACGATCGCGGCGATCAGCGCCATCCAGATCGCCTGCACGACGCCGCGGCGGATGCGGTCGGGACGGCGCGCGCCGAGGTTCTGCGCCGCGTACATGGATGCCGCGAGCCCGAGCGACTGCAGGAGCGCCACCGCCAGGCCATCGACGCGCGACGCCGTCGTATAGGCGGCGACGGCGTCGGCGCCGAGCGTGTTGAGGGCGACCTGCACGGTGAGCGTGCCGATCGCGATGATCGAGGCCTGGAAGCCCATCGGCAGACCGAGACGCAGGTGGTCGGTGAGATCGGTCCGGGTGATCCGCCAGTCGCTGCGGCGCATGTGCAGCACCGGCACCCGACGTCGCACGAACTCGAGGCACAGGAGCACCGACAGCGCCTGGGAGACGACGGTGGCCAGCGCCGCGCCGCCGACGCCGAGCCCGAGGGGACCGACCATCACGATCACGAGCGCGACGTTGAGGACGCACGCGATGGTGAGGAAGACAAGCGGAGTCCGAGAGTCGCCGATCGCCCG
>CANSLE010000094.1 GCA_947647645.1 uncultured Microbacterium sp. | reverse complement strand
GCCCTGGCCGCGGTCGCCGCCGCCCGCGATGCCGCCGCGAACCCGGCCCGCACCGACCTGGACACCGCCGTGCGCTACCTCTTGCAGCTGCTCGCGGAGAAGGCGCCGGGGAACACGGTCGAGGTGCGGGTCCCCCCGTTCGGGGCGGTGCAGGTCGTCGAAGGCCCCCGGCACACTCGCGGAATCCCACCCAACGTGGTCGAGACCGACCCCGCGACCTGGATCGCCCTCGCGACCGGTACCGAGAACTGGCCGGATGCCGTGGCCTCCGGTCGGATCCACGCCTCAGGGACGCGCGCCGACCTCGGGGCGCTGCTGCCGCTGCGCCCCTGACGGGCCTCAGACCGTGACGACGATCTTGCCGCGCGTGTGTCCCCGCTCGAGTTCCGCGTACGCCGCCGCGCCCTCGTTGAGCGGGTAGGTCGCTGCGATCTCGACCCGCAGGTCACCGTCCGCGACGAGGCGGGCGAGCTCGCCCAGCTGCACCGCGTCAGGCCGCACCCAGATGTAGTGGCCACCGAACTCGGTGCGCGCGCGGGGATCGGCGATGGAGGCCACGACGCCGCCCTGCGCGAGCAGATCGGGCGTCGAGTCGAGCGTCGAGCCGCCGACGAAATCGATGATGACGTCGAACCCGTCGGGCGCGAGCGCATGGGCCGCCGGAACGAGGCCCTCACCGTAGACCACCGGCTCGGCGCCCAGGTCGCGGAGGTAGTCGTGGTTGCGCTCTGATGCGGTGCCGACGACGCGAGCGCCGCGCAGCCGCGCGAGCTGCACCCCGAACGAGCCGACACCGCCGGCGGCACCGTGGATGAGCACGGTCTTTCCCGCGGTGACGCGCGCGCGTTCCAGGGTCTGCAGCGCGGTCAGCCCGGCCAGGGGGAGAGCGGCGGCGGCCTCGAAGGAGAGGCCTTCGGGCTTGCGGGTCGCCGTGCGCACCGGTACCGGCATGTACTCGGCGACCGAGCCGTTCTCCACGACGTCGGTGCGGGCGTACGCGAGCACCGCGTCACCGACCGCGAACTCCGGGGTGTCCAGACCGGTCTGCTCGACGATGCCCGCGACGTCCCATCCGGGCACCACCGGCAGCCGCGTGTCGAACAGGCCGCGCAGGTATCCCTCACGGATCTTGTAGTCGACCGGGTTGATGCCGGCGGCGACGACCCGCACCACCAGGGTGTCGGGGCCGACGTGGGGCCGATCCCGCTCGACGATCTCGAAGTGGTCGTTGCCGCCGAAGTCGGAGTACACGAGTGCCTTCATGCTCCGGGCCAACCGCGCGCCCGCGGCATCCATTCCGTGGGTTCCGGCGCGCCGCCTATTCTGGGGGCGTGATCAGACTCGCCACGATCGGCACCAGCACCATCACCGAGAAGTTCGCGGATGCCGTCGCGCAGACGCCCGGCATCCGCATCGACGTCGTGTACTCGCGGGACGCCGCGCGGGGCCGCGCCTTCGCCGACCGGCTCGGCATCGACCGGGTCAGCACCGACCTCGAGGCGCTGCTGGCGTCGGGTGAGGTGGATGCCGTCTACGTGGGCTCACCGAACGGCGCGCACGCCGCGCAGGCCGAGTCGGCCATCGCGGCGGGGGTGCACGTGTTCCTGGAGAAGCCCGCGACGCCCACGGCGGACCAGTTCGCGGTCCTGGTGGCTGCGGCGCGGGAGCGCGGCGTGGTCGTCTTCGAGGGCATGCGCAACGTGTACGATCCCGGAATGGCCCGCGTGCGCGCGCTTCTGCCGCAGGTCGGGACGGTGCGGCTCGTCTCGTTCGGGCAGTCCCAGCGCTCGGCCCGCTACGACCTGGTCCTCGCAGGGCAGACGCCCAACATCTTCGATCCGGCTCTCGCGGGCGGCGCGCTGTTCGACCTGGGCGTGTACCCGCTCA
The DNA here is from genome assembly GCA_947647645.1 of uncultured Microbacterium sp. GTDB lineage: Bacteria > Actinomycetota > Actinomycetes > Actinomycetales > Microbacteriaceae > Microbacterium. Next base: position 6,362 of record CANSLE010000094.1, on the reverse strand, counting down.
CCGCGGCGATCGACCTGTTCGGCCCCCCGCGCGCGGTGGTCGGCGCGACGGCCACCATCGCGACGGGGGCTGACGGAGCGGGCGCGGCCGTGCTGGCCTACGACGGCTTCGTCGCTCAGATCGCGTTCTCGAAGATCGGTGCATCGCGGCGCCCGAACGAGATCCAGGGTGAGCTCGGCACGATCGAGATCGACGAGATCACCGCTCCCCGCCGGCTCCGCCTCGCTCTCTTCTCGGGCATCACCGAGGAGATCGAGGTCGACGGGCCGGAGAACAACATGCGTTTCGAGGTGGCCCGGTTCGCCGCTCTGGTGCGCGGCGACGCCGACCCCACTCCCGAGCAGGAGCGGAGCCTCGCCGTGTTGCGCGCGGTGGAGGCCATCCGCGCGTCCGCGGGCTCGTCCTCGGCCCGCGAGGAAGGCGGTGGCGGTGGTCCGACGCCGCTGTCACACTCGTGAGCGGAGAGGAACGAGATGGCTGACACCACGAGCGGGTTCGACGACGCCGAGCGCGCCGCCATGCGCCAGCGCGCCGATGAGCTGCGCTCCACCAAGGGGCTGAAGGGCGCGGCCAAGCGCGCCAAGGAGTACGAGGCCTGCATCGAGGCGATCGACGCCCTCAGCGGCGTCGATGGGGAAGCCGCCACGCTCTTGCACCGCGTCGTGGCCGAGGTGGCGCCCCACCTCGAACCCAAGACCTGGTATGGATTCCCGTCGTACGCGCGCGACGGCAAGGTCGTCGTCTTCTACCAGCCGGCATCCAAGTTCGCCACCCGCTACGGCACGGTCGGCTTCCAGGAGGACGCCCGCCTGGACGACGGCGACATGTGGGCGACCTCGTTCGCGGTGGTCGCGGTGACGGCCGCCGTGGAAAAGAGGCTGCGCGCCCTCGTCGAGGCCGCCGCCGGCTGAGGCCCCGCCGCGCCCTGGCGCGGCACGCGGCGGCGGTCGGTCGCGGCGGACGACCTAGACTGGTGAGGTTCCGCCTTCCCCGATCCGATGGGTCCGACGTGTCCGACGACGCCCCCGTTCCCTCCCGCACCACCGGTGCCGGAGCGCGCGTCACGCGCGCCCTCGACCTGCGCCACGTGCAGCTCGGACGTGCCGTGCTGGCCGCGCTCGCCGCCATCATGGTCACGTTCTCGCCGGACCACTCGGCGGCCGTGGGGCTGGCGGTCTTCAGCGGATGGGCGATCGCGACCGCGCTGGTGCTGCTGATCGGCGCCTGGCTCGCGTTCCCGCGCGAACGGCGCGCGGGAGCCGTCCTGCTCGGCGTGCTCACGCTGGTCGCCGGCATGGCGACCGGCATCCCGGGGCTGCGCTCCACCGCCCTGTTCTTCGTCGTCGTCATCGTCTGGGCGCTCGCCGCCGGCCTCGCCGAGCTCGTCGCCGGCATGCGCCTGCGTCGCCGTGCGGGCGCGGATGACGTCGCGCGCCGCGACGAGGGGCGCGACGGCATCCTCATCGGGGCGCTCACCCTGGCGCTGGGCGTCGGCCTGCTGCTCGTCAACCCCGCCTACAGCCTCGAGTACGTCATCGCCGAGGCTGGGCGCTCCTTCACCCTCACCGGCATCACCATCGGAGTCGGCCTCTTCGGCGGCTACGCCGCGGTCATCGCCGTCTTCCTCGGCATCGCCGGCTTCTCGCCACGCCGCCCGACCGCCGCGGACGCCGTCCCGTCAGGAGAATCCGCATGAGCGAGCCGCGCCCCACCACCCGCCGTGATCTGCTCAAGCCCGTGCAGCTGCTCGGCTTCGGCTTCGCCGCCGCGCTCTTCTCCGGGCTCGTGACGCTCGTGTCGATGGGCTTCTTCCAGAACCTGACGGGCGACGAGCGCGTGCACGTCATCGTCGCGTCGCTGATCGTCGCCGGGGTCGCGTTCATCGCGACGCTCGTCATCATCGCGCTGTGCATGCTCGCGATCGACCCGGCGAAGATGACGCGTGAGATCGACCACGGCGTCCTCATGGACGATGAGGATGCCGCGGCATCCGGCGACGCCGCGGGCGACGGGCCCGCCCCCCGCGTCTGACCTCGTCCGCCCTCAGACGCGGTCGACGAGCTGGTCGGCCAGGCCGGTGTAGCCGGCGGGGGTGAGCGCCAGCAGGCGCTCCTTGGCGGCATCCCCGATGTCGAGCGTGCGCACGAACTCGGCGAGCTCTGTACCGCCCACCCGGCGCCCGCGGGTCAGCTCCTTGAGGAGCGCGTACGGGTCCGTGATCTGCGACCGGCCCGCGACGATCTCGGCGCGGACGACGGTCTGGATGGCCTCGGCGAGCACCTCCCAGTTGGCGTCGAGGTCGGCCAGCAGCACGTCGCGCGACAGCGAGATCTCGGTGAGTCCGCGCTGCAGGTTGTCGAGGGCCAGCAAGGAGTGCCCGAACGCGACACCGATGTTGCGCTGCGTGGTCGAGTCGGTGAGGTCGCGCTGCATGCGGCTGGTCACCAGGGTCGAGGCGAGCGTCGTGAACAGACCGCCCGAGAGCTCGAGGTTCGCCTCCGCGTTCTCGAACCGGATGGGGTTGATCTTGTGCGGCATCGTCGACGACCCGGTCGCGCCGGCGACGGGGATCTGCGCGAAGAAGCCCATCGCGATGTAGGTCCAGACGTCGGTGGCGAGGTTGTGCAGGATGCCGCCGGCGTGCCGTACCCGGTCGTACAGCTCGACCTGCCAGTCGTGCGACTCGATCTGCGTCGTGAGGACGTTGAAGTCGATGCCGAGACCCTCGATGAACGTGCGGGACAGCGCGGGCCAGTCGACGTCCGGCGCGGCCGCCAGGTGCGCCGACCACGTGCCGGTGGCGCCGGAGAACTTGGCGAGGTACTGACCGCCGGCGATCTGCCCGGCGACACGGTCCAGGCGCGCCGCGAAGACGGCGAGCTCCTTGCCCATCGTGGTCGGCGTGGCCGGCTGGCCGTGGGTGCGCGAGAGCATCGCGGCATCCCGGTGTTCGTGCGCAAGCGCCTTCAGGGCGTCGATCACGGCGCGCAGCTTCGGCAGCCACACGTCCTCGACGGCGCGCTTGACGGTCAGCGCGTAGGACGCGGAGTTGATGTCCTCGCTCGTGCAGGCGAAGTGGGTCAGCTCGGCGACCGCGTCGAGCCCGAGGGCGTGCAGTCGGTCGCGGACGAGGTACTCGACGGCCTTGACGTCGTGACGGGTGACCGCCTCGGTCGCGGCGAGCTCGTCGATCTCCGTCTGCCCGAAGTCGCGGTAGAGCGCGCGCAGCGACTCCTTCTGCGCGTCGCTCAGCGGTGCCGACCCGAACAGCGATCGGTCGGTGAGGGTGATGATCCACTCGACCTCCACCTCGACGCGGGCGCGGTTGAGGCCCGCTTCGGAGAGGAAGGCCGACAGACCCGAGACGGCGCTGCGATAGCGTCCGTCGAGCGGGCTGAGGGGCTGGGGGGCGAGGGTGGTCGCGGTGGTCACGCGGGCTCCGATCACGGTGTCTGTCGACGTGCGGTCGGCGCTCAGGAGGGCGTGGTCACGGGGACGTGCTCAGCTCGGTGGGCGGATGGCCGGTTCGAGCTGCCGGAAGAGCGCCCGACTCGCGCTCTCGATCATACCGAGCACGTCGTCGAACATCTCCGGGCCGGCGTAGTACGGGTCGGGGACATCGAGGTTGCCGCGGGCGTCGGGGTCGAACGACAGGAGGAGCGCGAGCTTGTCCGCATCCGACGTCGTGCGCGCCCAGGTCGACAGGATGCGCTCGTGCGAGCGGTCGAGCGCCACGACGAGGTCGTTGCGCTCGAAGTCCTCCAGGGTGAACTGGCGCGCGCGATGGCGGGCCCCGTCGTAGCCGCGGCGCTCCAGTGCGTCGAGGGTGCGCACGTCGGCGCGCTCGCCGACGTGCCAGTCGCCGGTGCTCGAGCTCGTCGAGACGACGCGGTCGCCGAGTCCGGCGCGCTCGGCCACGGCGCGGAAGACGATCTCGGCCATGGGGGAGCGGCAGATGTTGCCGGTGCAGACGAACACGACGCGAAACGGTGCGGCGTGGCGGGTCACCTCCCCATTCTGCTGTAGGTCGCTCCCGCGCCGAAAGGGAGGGGGCGAGGGCGATCCGGACGAACGGTCGGAGGCGTCGGACGGACGATCGGGCGCCTCGAGCACGTGCGCGGGAGCCTGGATCCATGTCATCGACCGCTGTGCTCCCCGTCGTCGCCCCACCCCCGCTCACATCGCGCAGCTATGGGGCGCTGGTCTCCATGATGCTGATGAGCTTCCTGCTCGTCACCGCGGAGTTCCTGCCCAACGGTGTGCTCACGGAGATGGCGGACGAGCTCGGCGTCACGGTGGGGCAAGCGGGCCAGACGATCACGGTCACGGCATTCGTCGGTCTGCTGGTGGCACCGACGGTCGGCATGGTCTTCCCGCGGTGGGATCGTCGCTCGCTCCTCGTCTACACCGCGGTGGCGGCCGGAGTGTCCAACCTCGCGGTGGCCGTCGCCCCCAACCTGGCGCTGCTCCTGCTCTCACGCGTGCTGCTCGGCGCGGCCATCAGCACCTTCTGGGCGATGTCCATCACCGTGGCGGCGGCGATCGCCGGCGTCGGCGGCCTTGTCGGCAACGTCATCGTCGGCGCGGTGATCGACCGCACCTTCGTCCTGTTCGGGGTCGTCGCCCCGCTCGCGATCGGCGCCGCGATCGTCGCGATGCTGATGCTCCCGGGCTCGGTCATCTGAGCCTGGTCGTGGTGGGCTTCCAGCTGGGTATCGTGGTGGCGGCCGGAGCCGGTGGCGTCCTCGTCGACACGCTGGGCGTCGAGGCGAACGATGCCCTCGCCGCAGCGCTCCTCCTCATCGGCGCCGTGCTCTTCGGGGTGGCGAACCGCGGCCACCGCGAGACGCGCTGAGTCGCGCCGCGGGCGCGCCTTCCGTCGGCGGCAGCACCAGCCAGCCGTGTCGTCAGGCCGTCAGTGGCTCGGTTCGCGCGGCCCACCGCGAGTGGACGACGCCGACTTGGCGGCGGAAGGCGCGGCTGAAGAGGAGGAACGGGTCGGCGTCGCCGACCCGCCACCGGCGGGGTGCGCAGCCCGCCGCCGCCCACGCGCGGATGAGCGAGAGCGTGACGGTCGTCATCATCATGCAGCAGATGACGGGGTCGCCGGCCCGTGTCGTCGCGGGCTCGTCGACTGCGGGACCCAGATGGGCTGCGAGCGCGGCCGCGGCCGGTTCACGATCGGCGAAGCGCGAGACAGAGAGGAAGGCCGGAAGCTTCTGTGCGGCGAGCGGCCAGGCGATATCGAGCTCTGCCGTCATGAGGCGGGCGCCGGATGCCGATGCGAGAGCGGACGCACGCTCGCCGGATGAGAGGAAGGCGTCGCCGGAGCGCAGCGACATGCTCGTCGCCGGCGGTGCGGCCGCTCCGGTGCGTGCGACCCCGCCCGTGCCGCAGGCGTGGAGAGAGACGGCCGTTCGGCTGACCTCGCCGCTGACCACGTAGCCGAGCGTCGAGACGTCGGGCGACAGCGCGAGCGTCCCGCCCGGGGGCAGGGCCGACCGCCGGGCCCGCGCCGATCTGACTTCCAGCCTCGAGAGCAGGCGGTCCAGACCACTGCCCGGTGCGTCGATCGTCATATCAGCGGCAACCTCCGCCGCGGCGCGCGCTATTCCCCCTCCCCGGGGCGAGGACTCCTCCCCACCCGCGCGCTTCGGGGTGCTGTCCACGGACATCGCCACGGGAGTCGCCGGCGTCTCGCGTTTCGGGAGGATCGGTGTGTGGGACACCTTGACGACATCGACCGTGCACGGGGGGAGCTCCGCCGCGCGGCCGCGCTGCTGCACGAGGTGAGCCTGCGTGCGCCGGTGGTGTGTGCGCAGATCCCCGGTGCCACTTCGGCGGCCGCACCGCTCCGAGAACGTCTCGCCGACTGGATGCGGCTCCTGGAGGTCGCCGCCGGCGAGCTCGAGGACTGGGAGTGGTCGCTGAACCGGGCACGTGCGCAGACGCTTGCCACAGGGACGGGATGAGCGACGATCTCGACATCCGCTCGGGGGGCCTGGTGGCCATCGACACCGATACCCTGCGCCATGTCGCGGCGACCCTGGTGTTCCTCGCGGCTCGCCTCGACGAGGCCGCGACCGCGCTCGGGCGTGCCGGGGTCTCATCGCTCGCGGCAGGGCTGTGGGTGCCGGCACCGGAGGGCGCCGTCAGGGATGCCGAGCGACGCGCGACCGACATCGCGCAGGCGCTCCGCGCTCTTGCGGACGTGTACGAGCTGGCCGAACGGGAGGCGACGGCGCGGATCCAGGGGCTCGACCGCGACGCCGGCACGCGGACGGCGGCGATGCGTCTGCAGGCCCGGTCCGCGGGGGCCGTCGAAGCGATCTTCAGCATTCTCGCGATTCGGGATAATGTCG
>CANSLE010000093.1 GCA_947647645.1 uncultured Microbacterium sp. | reverse complement strand
GCCGAGGTCGAGATCGTCGTGGGGGTGATGACGCCGCCCGAGCGCCGTGCCCTGACCGAACGTCTGCGGGGCGGCCGGGCCGCGCGAACGATGCCGTTCGGTCCGGACGGACTCACCCGCGTGATCGCCGTGACGAGCGGCAAGGGCGGCGTCGGCAAGTCGACGCTCACGGCCAACCTCGCCGTCGCGCTGGCCGCGCGGGGCCTGTCGGTCGGTCTCATCGACGCCGATGTGCACGGCTTCTCGATCCCCGGTCTGCTCGGCCTCGTGGATGCCGAGGGCCGCCCGCCCGCCCCGACACGGATCGACGACCTCATGCTGCCGCCCGTCGCGTTCGGTGTGAAGGCGATCTCCATCGGGATGTTCCTGCCACGCGACCAGCCGGTCACCGCCGCCGTCGCCTGGCGGGGACCGATGCTCCACCGCACCGTGCAGCAGTTCCTCACCGACGTCTTCTTCGGCGATCTCGACATCCTCCTCATCGACATGCCGCCCGGAACGGGAGACATCGCGATCTCCGTCGGCCAACTGCTCCCCCACGCCGATGTGCTCGTGGTCACGACGCCGCAGACCGCGGCATCCGACGTGGCTGTGCGCAGCGGTCTCGTCGCCGCGCAGACCGGTCAACGCGTCATCGGGGTGGTCGAGAACATGGCCGCGATGACGCTTCCCGACGGCTCCCTGCTCGACCTCTTCGGCGCCGGCGGCGGCGGCGCGGTCGCGGCCTCGCTGTCGACCGACGTGAACGCCGTGCCGTTGCTGGCATCCGTGCCGCTGAGCGTGGGGCTCAGCCGCGGCGGCGACGAGGGCGTTCCGGTCGTGGTGTCCGACCCGGACGACGCGGCGGCACGGGCGATCGGCGACGTCGCCGATGCGATCGCGACGTCGCCGCGGGGGCTGTCGGGCAGACCGCTGCCGATCAACCCGCGCTGACCCGCCTGACGGTCAGGTGGCTTCGTCGTCGAACGGGACGTCGCGGTCGGGGTCGAAGGCGGATGCCGGAGGGGCCGGCGAGGTGGCCGCGACGGCGGTGCCCACGGCTGCGGCGTGCACCGCGGGAACGGGGGCATCGTCCAGCAGCGCGTCGCGGATGATGCGACGGGGGTCGTACTGCCGGGGGTCGAGCTTGCGCCACTGGACGTCGTCGAAATCCTCGCCCAGCTCGTCCTTCATCCGCGTCTTCGCGCCGCTCATCCACTCGCGTGCGCGCACAGTGAGCTTGGCGAGCGTCTCCGCGTAGTGCGGCAGCCGCTCGGGGCCCACCAGGAGGGCGGCCACGATCAGGATCAGGACGAGCTTGTCCCAGTCGAGGCCGAAGAACATGCCTCCAGGTTACCCGTGCGCCTGCGGGCTCCGACGCGGCGCGCACCGTACGCTGGACAGCGGAGGAACAACATGGCCGATCAGGACGCGATCCGCAGGTATGTCGACGAAGTGACCGTCGAGCCCGAGGCGATCGAGCGTGCCCGCGCGCACGCCCTCGAGCTCGGGGCCGAGCCGATCAGCCCTGCCGTCGGCGCGCAGATCGCTGTCATCGCCGCCACGACCGCCGCGCTCAACATCGTGGAGATCGGGACCGGTGCCGGCGTATCCGGGCTGTGGCTGCTGCACGGCGCGCCGCGGGCGACCCTCACCACCATCGACAAGGAGCCAGAGCACCTCGCCGCGGCACGCAGGGCCTTCGCAGATGCCAGAGTCCCCCCGGCTCGCGCGCGGTTCATCACGGGACGCGCCAGCGATGTCCTCCCGCGCATGAACGAGGCGTCGTACGACATCGTCCTCGTCGACGCGGACGCGGACGGCGTCATCGACCACGTCGAACACGGACTGCGCCTCGTGCGCGCCGGAGGGACGGTGCTGATCCCCCGCGTTCTCGCCGGCGGGGCGGTCGCCGACCCGGTGCGCCGCGACGCGGTGACCACCGCCTATCGCACGCTCATCGCCGAGACGCAGGCCTCCCCGGCCGTCCTCGGCGCGCTGTCCATCGTCGGCGAAGGCCTTCTGCAGCTGACGACGATCGCACCCGAACCGCGCTGATCCTCCGACGGCCGCCCACAACACGAAAGGGCCGGTCCGAAGACCGACCCTTTCGTGTACCGGGGGAAGAATCAGGCAGCGCCGACGACGTTGCCGAGCACGCCGTGCAGTTCCTTCGCCTCTTCGTCGTTGACCGACACGACGAGCCGACCGCCGCCCTCCAGGGGAACGCGCACAATGATCAGGCGCCCCTCCTTCACGGCCTCCATCGGTCCGTCACCGGTTCGGGGCTTCATGGCTGCCATTGCGGGCTCCTTTTCGTCGTCGGACTACCTCACAAGTTTATCGGTAAGCCGAGACACTGGCCGAACGCGCCGTGCCGGAACGTCATCGATCACGGGATCTGGGTGTACGTGTTCCCCAGTGCGAGCATCTGATAGATCCACCACCACTGCCCGATCAGCCCCAGCGCCAGCAGCCCGCCCCGCCAGAGCGGATGCCGGGGCAGAGCAAGTGCGCCGTACAGCGGCGCCAGCGGCAAGAGCAGACGGAAGATGCTCGACTGCGGAAAGAACACGACGAGCAGGTAGAGGGCATAGCTCGCCGCCCACAGGCGCAGCTCCACGCCGAGTCGACGCGCGTGGGGCTCGAACACGAGGAGGGCGCCGAAAGCCACGACCACGACGGTGAGGGCCACGTATCCCGCGATCTCGGGCAGGCCCCAGAGCCGGAACCACAGCGCCGTCGCCTGGATGAAGCCGTCGAACGGCACGAACCCGCCGTCGCCGATCCAGCCGCGCCGCCACGACAGCTCCGTCTCCATGTAGGCGCTCGGATCCCCCGTCACCACGCCCGCGATCAGCTGCCACGAGAACCCGACGGCCACCGCGAGCAGTCCCAGCGCCACGATGTGCACGATCTGCCGCGTCGGCAACGGGTCCACCTGTCGCCGTGTCCACCGCAGCACACCGTATCCGCCCAGCAGCAGGGCGAATGCGAGCACGCCCGGTCGCGTGTACCCCATGAGCGGGATCAGCAGGTAGAGCCAGACGAGACGGCGGCGCATCAGACACCACAGCCCCAGGAACAGCCACAGCAGGAAGAGGGATTCGGCGTAGCCCATCTGGAACAGTGCGGCGAGCGGGGATGCCGCGAGAAGGGCGACCGCCCACAGCGACGCGGAGGCGTCGAGACGTTCACGCAGCAGGTGGAACAGGACGAGGCAGGCGAGGTAGCCCGCGACGATCGCGAGGACGACCGCGGCCAGCGGGTAGTTGCCCGCGAGCACGACCGCCAGCGCTCGTGTGAGCGCGGGGTACAGTGGCATGAACGCCCACGCGTTCTGTGTCACGTGCCCGGTGGAGTCGACGGGGAGACGATCCGGGTAGCCTGCGGACCCGACGACCCAGTACCACTGCGCGTCCCATCCCATCGACAGCGTGCCGATCGTCGCATCCGCGCCGAAGCGGGAGGTCGGCCCGGACAGCCCCGCCGCGATGAGCAGGAACACGGTCGTGACGATGCGCGCGGCGACGTAGACCGCGGCGACGGCGAGAGCGGGGCGCAGCGCGAGGAGACGGGCGGTCGGGGACCAGACCGGCGTCGCGGGCCGGGTGGTGCTCATCGAGCGGTCAGCCACGACCGCAGACCCCGCTCGACGTCCTCAATCTGCGCGTAGGAGACGCGCTCCTCGTCGTGGTGGGCGAGGCTCGGGTCGCCCGGCCCGTAGTTGACGGCGGGAACGCCCAGGGCGGCGAATCGGGCGACGTCGGTCCATCCGTACTTCGGTCGCGGTTCAGCACCGACGGCGGCGAGGAACTCCTGCGCGAGCGGCGCGTCGAGTCCCGGGCGCGCGCCTGCGGCGGCATCCACGATCTCGACGTCGAAACCCTCGAGCACCCGCCGCACGTGCGCCTCGGCGTCCGCGACGCTGCGGCTCGGCGCAAAGCGGAAGTTCACCTCGACCTCGCACAGATCCGGGATGACGTTTCCGGCGACCCCGCCCGCGACGCGCACGGCGTTCAGCCCCTCGCGATAGACGAGACCGTCCACCGCGATCTCCCGTGGCCGATACTCGGCCAGCCGGGCGAGGATGGGCGCCGCGCCGTGGATGGCGTTCTCCCCCATCCAGGCGCGGGCGCTGTGGGCGCGCACGCCGTGCGTACGGGCGATGGCGCGCAGTGTGCCGTTGCACCCGCCCTCCACCTGTCCGTTCGAGGGCTCGCCGAGGATCGCGAAGTCGGCCGCGAAGAGATCGGGGCGGGTGCGCGCGAGGCGGGTGAGACCGTTGCGGTCGGAGTCGACCTCCTCGTTGTCGTACCAGAGCCAGGTGATGTCCACGCGGGGATCGATCAGCTCGGCGGCAAGCTTGAGCTGCACCGCGGTGCCGCCCTTCATGTCGACGGTGCCGCGACCCCACAGATACGGCTCGCCGTCGATCTCGATGTCCCGCGTCGGCAGGTTGGCGTTGATCGGCACGGTGTCGATGTGTCCCGCGATCGCGACACGGCGGTCGCGCCCGAGGTCGGTGCGCGCGACGATGGTGTCTCCGTCGCGGTAGACCTCGAGGTGCGCGAGCCGGGAGATGGCGTCGAAGATCGCGTCGGCGAGGGTCTTCTCGTCACCGGAGACGCTCGGAATGTCACAGATCGTGCGGGTGAGGTCGACGGAGGGGACCGACAGATCGAGCGCGGGCATGCGCCGAGTCTAGCGAGAGCCTCGGCTTCGATAGCCTGGAGGCATGAGTGAGCAGCGGACGGTATGGGGCATCGGCCTGGCGACGACGAGCGGCGACGGGACGGTTCTCGACACATGGTTCCCGGAGGTGCGTCTCGGCATCCCCAGCGATGAGGATGCGGCCGCGTCGGCGGCGACGTGGGGGCCGTCCGCCGCGCCCGACGAGCGCCGCCGGGTCACCGTCGAGCTCGTCACGCTGTCCATCGATCTCGATGCCGCCCCGGCCTCGACGCCGGACGCCTACCTGCGCCTGCACGCTCTGTCGCACCGCGTGGTCGCACCGAACGAGCTCAACCTGGACGGCATCTTCGCGCACCTGCCGATCGTCGCCTGGACGACCGCGGGGCCCCTGCATCCCGACGATGCCGCGCGCCTGCGCCCCGAGCTCCAGCGCGCCGGCATCCAGGTGCACTCGCTCGACAAGTTCCCCCGCCTGCTCGACTACGTCGTCCCGCCGGGGGTGCGGATCGCCGATGCGTCCCGCGTGCGCCTGGGCGCCTACCTGTCGCCCGGCACCACCGTCATGCACGAGGGCTTCGTCAACTTCAACGCCGGGACACTCGGTTCCTCGATGGTCGAGGGCCGCATCTCCCAGGGCGTCGTGGTCGGCGACGGCTCCGACATCGGGGGCGGAGCGTCGATCATGGGCACCCTCTCTGGCGGCGGCGCGCACCGCGTGTCCATCGGCGCGCGCACCCTCCTCGGCGCGAACGCCGGCATCGGCATCTCGCTCGGTGACGACTGCATCGTCGAGGCCGGTCTCTACGTCACCGCGGGGACGAAGATCGTCCTCTCCCAGGAGCCGCCGCTGCACGACGGATCCCGCCCGGTCGTCAAGGGCGCGCAGCTGTCGGGGCAGAACAGCCTCCTCTTCCGTCGCAACTCGCTCAGCGGTGCCGTCGAGGCCGTCCGCCGCGAGGGCGTGGGGGTCACCCTGAACGAGGCTCTGCACGCCTGAGCGTCGGCGGCTACGATCTGGTCATGAACGAGCGTATGCCGAAGAAGCCGTACGAACGCGAGCTGAAGGCGCTGCAGGCGCGTCTGGTGGACATGCAGGCGTGGGTGCAGAGCACCGGCGCGCGCATCGTCGTCATCTTCGAAGGGCGGGACGCGGCGGGCAAGGGCTCGACCATCAGCCGGGTCACCCAGTATCTCAACCCCCGCGTCACGCGGGTCGTCGCCCTACCGACGCCCACGGAGCGCGAGAGGACGGAGTGGTACTTCCAGCGCTACATCGCACACCTCCCCGCCGCTGGGGAGATCGTGCTGATGGACCGCTCCTGGTACAACCGTGCCGGGGTCGAGCGCGTGATGGGGTACTGCACGAACGCGGAGTACCACCGCTTCCTGCACCAGGTGCCGAGATCTTCGAGCGGATGCTGGTGGAAGACGGCATCCTGCTGAAGAAGTACTGGTTCAGCGTCTCGGACATCGAGCAGGAGCGACGTTTCCGTTCCCGCAACGACGACCCGATGCGGCGGTGGAAGCTCTCGCCCAACGATGTGCTGTCGATCACGAAGTGGGAGGACTACTCCCGCGCGAAGGACACCATGTTCGTGCACACCGACATCCCCGAGTCGCCGTGGTTCGAGGTCGACAACGAGGACAAGCGCCGGGGACGGATCAACATGATCCATCACCTCCTGTCGCAGATCCCGTACGAGCCCGTCGAGCGGGAGCCGATCGAGATCCCGCCGCGCCCCACGTCCGGCGGATACGAGCGACCGCCGCGCGAGCTGCAGAACCGCGTCCCCGACTACGCCGCCACGCTCCTCGCCTGACCCGCGTCACAGAATCGGGTGTCAGACCGCGCCCGGGTAGTCGCGCTCGCCCGCTCCCACATACAGCTGCTGCGGGCGTCCGATCTTCGTCTGCGGGTCGTACTGCATCTCGCGCCAGTGGGCGAGCCAGCCGGGCAGACGGCCGATCGCGAACAGCGGAGTGAACATGCGGGTCGGGAAACCCATCGCCTTGTAGATGACGCCGGTGTAGAAGTCGACGTTGGGGTACAGGCGACGCTCCCGGAAGTAGTCGTCCTGGAGGGCGACCTGCTCGAGCTCCTGTGCCAGGTCGAGCAGGGGGTCGTGGATGCCCAGCTCGGCGAGGATCTCGTCGGCGGACTCCTTGACGAGCTTCGCGCGCGGGTCGTAGTTCTTGTAGACGCGGTGCCCGAAGCCCATCAGCTTCACACCGTCTTCCTTGTTCTTCACGCGCTCGACGAAGCGCTGTACGCTCTCGCCGGATTCCCGGATGCGCGCCAGCATGTCGAGCACGGCCTCGTTCGCGCCGCCGTGCAGCGGCCCGTACAGGGCGTTGATGCCCGCGGAGATGGAGGAGAACTGGTTGGCGCCGGTGGAGCCCACGAGACGGACGGTCGACGTCGAGGCATTCTGCTCGTGGTCCTCGTGGAGGATCAGCAGACGCTCCAGCGCGCGGGAGGTCACGGGGTTCGCCTGGAAGACCTCGGCGAGGTTGCCGAAGTTCAGCCGGAGGAAGTTGTCGACGAAGCTGAGCGTGTTGTCCGGGTAGAGGAAGGCCTGGCCGATGCTCTTCTTGTGCGCATACGCCGCGATGACGGGGAGCTTCGCGAGGAGACGGATGGTGTTGAGCTCGACGTGCTCGGGGTTGTTCGGGTCGGACTGTCCTTCGTAGTAGGTGGACAGTGCGGCCGTCGCCGCCGAGAGCACCGACATCGGGTGCGCCGTGTGCGGCAGCGACGAGAAGAACCGCTTGAGGTCCTCGTGCAGCAGCGTGTGGTGACGGATCTTGTCGTCCCAGTCCGCGAGCTCGTCGGCGGTCGGCAGCTCGCCGTACAGCAGCAACCAGGCGACCTCGAGATACGTGCTGTTCTTCGCGAGCTGCTCGATGGGGTAGCCGCGGTAGCGGAGGATCCCCTGGTCGCCGTCGATGTAGGTGATGGCGGACTTGGTCGCCGCCGTGTTGACGAAGCCGTAGTCGAGGCTCGTGTGGCCGGTCTGCTTCGTGAAGGTCGAGAAGTCGACGCTCGGCATGCCTTCGGTGCCGGAGAGGATCGGCAGTTCTGCGGTGCGGTCACCGACGGTGACCGTGGCTGTCTGGGGGTGTCCCGCGTCGCTCACGAAGCCTCCTTGCAGTCGATTATGGGTCCAATACAGCCTACTGGGCGTGCAGGCCTACCCAGATCCACCGCAAAGCAACGGCCGATCCGTAGGAGGAAGCCTACGAAGCCTCAGCGCAGTCGCGCCGCGGCGGCGGCGATCCGCTCATCGGTCGCGGTCAGCGAGAAGCGCACGTGCTGAGGGAAGTGCGATCCGTAGAAGTGGCCGGGGCCGGCCAGGATGCCGAGATCGGCCAGCCGCTCCATCGTGACCCAGGCATCCGCTCCCTCGGTCGCCCACAGGTAGAGGCCCCCCTCGGAGTGGTCGATCCGGAAGCCGGCGGCCTCCAGCGCGGCCGGCGGCACGGTGATATCCAGCTCCTCTTGCAGTTCGCGGATTAGCGCGCCCTCGGGTGTCTCGCCGGGCTCCAACTTGCCGCCGGGGAACTCCCAGCGGCCGTCGGTGTCTGGGCTCTTGCCGTA
>CANSLE010000092.1 GCA_947647645.1 uncultured Microbacterium sp. | reverse complement strand
CGGTTCCGGTGATGTCGTCGGGCGCCTCGGCGACCTCCTCGTCGGAGCGGAGGTCGATCACCCTGACCACCCCGAGATCGCGGAGAGCGCCGCGGCCCGCGTCGCCCAGGGCGTGCAGTGCGTCGGAGCGGAAGAGCACTCCGTCGCGGAGCCGCTCGCCTGCGGGCGTCGTGGCGGTGCCGAGGTCGACGGCGCGGAAGTTCACGGTGCCGGGGACGAGCGGGTCCCGCACGACGGTGCCGGGGGTCATCGGATCGTCCCGCTGGTCGTCGTCGCGGCAGCGGCGGCGTGGCGGTCGGCGTCGGGGGGAGTGTCCGCCTGCGCCACGGGGCGGCGCAGTGCGGTCGTCCAACGCAGGGGCAGGAGGGAGGCGAGCGCGATCGCACCGGCGACCGTGTAGAGCGCGGCGTAGTTGCTGCCGCCGCCGCTGAGCGGGTCGGCGCCGCCGATCATCAGGAAGGTGGGGGCCAGGGCCGGCGCGAGGGACTGAGGCAGGGTCTTGGCGATGTTGAAGACGCCGAGGAAGCGGGCGTTCTCGTCGGAGGGGATCGTTCGCAGCACGAGAGCCATGTCGACGGCGTAGAAGCAGCCGAGGGCGAAGCCGCTGAGGATGCTGCCGAGCCAGAACCAGCCGAGATCACCCGTGAACGCCTTCACGAAGGAGGCGACGGCGATGCCGATGATCGCCAGGACGATGAACGGCGTGTAGTTCGTGCGTCTTGCGGCGAGGAACCCGAAGGCGAACGAGGCGATCATGCTCAGGATGCCGGTGGCGAGGGCGGTGAGAGAGGTCGTCGTGGTCGCGGACGCCGTGTCCTGCCCGATCCGCTCCATCAGGTAATAGAGGCCGAACGTGCCGGCCAGCATGTACCCGAGCTGGATCAGGAAACGCTGCAGCCACACGAGCGCGAACTGGCGGTGCCGGCGGGGGTTGACGAGCAGAGAGGTGAACACGCCGGAGAGCTTCGCGGGGGCGAGCGTTGCGCCGCGGGTCGACGGGTCGGGGACGAACCGCACGGCGACCGCGGTGCCGACGGCCGCGATGACCGGCATCACGAGGAAGGCCAGGGCCAGGTTGCTCTTGAATGCCACGGCGATGAGCAGGGCGGGGACGAGACCTCCGATGTTGGCGGCGCCGAAGATCCCTGACGCCTTCGCGCGCTGGTGGTCGGGCACGAGGTCGGCGATCCAGCCGAAGACGGCCGCGAGTGCGACACATGCCGCGACCGTCGTCACCGCCCAGCCGATCACGAGCCCCGCGATGCTGTCCGCGAAGGCCATGACGCAGGACGTCGGGACGAGCAGCACCGCGCCGGCGACCGCCCAGGGGCGCCGACGGCCGAAGCGCGAGCGCGTGCGGTCCGACCAATAGCCGAAGATCGGGGTCACGATGAGCGCCGCGAGGGCGCCGACCGCCGTCACGGTGGCGAGCGCGCCCTCTTTGGTCATCCCGTCCGGCAGGCCGGGCTGCAGCTCGAGCACTTTCAGGGAGAGCGCGATGACGAGGGGAGCGATCAGCACGGCGTCGATGACGAGCACGATCAGGGCGATGAGGTAGATGTGGCGCATCGGGACGGACTCGGCGGTGCGCGGGACGGGTGTGGACATGGTTCTTCTCTCTCTCGGCGCGAGCGGGCGCAGCGGGCGGGGGCGGCCGCGGTCGAGGAGAGTCAAGTCCGCGCTTGTGAACCCCGTAGATAAACCTGGTGAACACTCAGCAAATAAACCTTGTCAACACTCGGGGAATGCGGCAGACAGTGCGTCGGACCGGGGCGGTGTGCGCGTTCGGGCACAATGAGGAGATGCATGAGGATGCGACGGGCGCGAGCGCCGCTCGCCAGCGCCGCAACCGCGCCGGCGATGAACGGCGCGAGCGGGTGCTGCGGGCGGCGGTCGATCAGTTCGGACGTTTCGGGTATGCCAGCACCTCGATCGCCGGGATCGCACGCGCAGCCGGGATCACCGACTCGGGCGTTCTCCACCACTTCCCGACCAAGCTCGCGCTGTACCGGACGATCGTCCTCGGGCGCCGTGAACGCTTCGGTGACGGCTTCGCGGCGCCCGCTGCGGGAACGACGCTGCGTGAGCGTCTGCACGCCGGTTTCGTCGCATCGACACGCGATCGCGAACTCCTGCGCCTGCAGGCCATGCTCGAAGGCGAGATGCTCATCGAGGACCATCCGCTCAGCGCGGAGTATCGCCAGAGCCAGCGGGACGCGATCGTTCAGCTCGCCGAGCTCATCGAGGAGGCGATCGGACGGAACGAGGTGGCGTCCGACGTCGATCCTGAGCGTCTCGCACTGCACGTCCTCGCGATGTTGCGGGGCTTGCGGGCGGAGTGGGCCATGCTGCCCGAACGGGTCGACCTCGAGGCCGAGTCCGCCATTGCGCTCGACCGACTGCTGGGCGCCGCGCCCGCGGGGTGATCGGGCGTACCGAGGACCCGCGCATCTTCCGTGTCCGCGAAGGATGCGGGATCTTCTCCGCGGATGCCGGGGCCGCGGCATCCGCAGCGCGTTAGCGTCGCGGTATGAGCATCGCGACGGCCGACCTGTACGACGAGCGGGGCGACGCCCTCGACGCCCTCGCCCTGCAGCTGCAGGACATCGGGGGTCGGGTCGCGTTCGACGGCCCCGTGCGCACGATCCGCTGCCACCGCGACAACGCGCTCGTCAAGGCGACCCTCGCGACGCCCGGCCATGGCGCCGTGCTCGTCATCGACGGCGGCGGCTCGCTGGAGTCGGCCCTCGTGGGCGATCTCATCGCGGCATCCGGGCTCGCCCAGGGCTGGGCGGGTCTCATCGTGCACGGCGCGATCCGCGACCGCGCCGCGATCGGTGCGCTCGACCTCGGTGTCAAGGCGTTGGGCTCCAATCCGCGCAAGAGCGCGAAGACCGGCGCCGGCGAGCTCGATGTCCCCGTGGAGATCGCGGGGGTCGTCTTCCGTCCCGGTGCACACGTGTGGGCGGATGCCGACGGGGTCCTCGTCGAGCGCTGACACCCGCAGCCCGTCGCGACTGGCAGACTGATCCCCGATGCGGGGCGGATCCACCCGCCTGACGCGGGTGACGAGAGGGTGAACGGTGCCGCTGATCTTCCTGTTGGGCTTCGTCGTGATCGGGCTCTGGTCGGTCATCGCCCATCGATTCGAGCGCACCGGCGTCGCCGGGCCCGCTGTCCTGGCGCTCGCCGGCGCCGCGCTCGTGCTCATCGATGTGACGGGCTTCGCCCAGGCCGTGGGCAGCGACTCCGCCGAGCACGTCGTCGAGTTGATCCTCGCGGTGCTCCTGTTCGTGGACGCGTGCGAGGTGAGCGGCGGGGTCTTCGGCGGCGAGGGTCGCACGATCGGCCGTCTCGTGCTCATCGCGCTGCCGCTGTCGCTGCTCGCCGTCGTCGTGGCGGGCGTCTTCCTGCTGCCGCAGCTCAACATCTTCGTGCTGATCGTCATCGCCTGCGTCATCATGCCCACCGACTTCGCGCCCGCGGCGACGCTCCTGCGCTCGCCACGCATCCCGGCGCGCGTCCGCCAGATCCTCAATGTCGAGAGCGGCTACAACGACGGGCTCATCTCGCCGATCTTCGGCATGGCGCTCGCCGCGGCGATCGCCTGGCCGACGATCATCGCCGCGGTGAAAGCCGACAACCTGTCCGCCGAGAACGAGGCACAGCTCGAGCAGCGTCTCGGCGAGTTCTTCGAGGCCTTCTTCGGAGCAGTGCCCGCCACGGTGTTCGCCATCGTCGTCGGTGCGGTCATCGGCGGCGTCTTCGGCTTCTGTGTCCGCTGGGCGTCGCGTCGCGGGTGGGCCGATGCCCCCGGCATCCGCTACGTCATGCTGCTCGTGCCGCTCATCACCTTCGGTGTCGCCACCCTCAGCGCCGTCGGGGCCAACGGGTTCGTCGCCGCGTTCGTGGCGGGCATCGTCTACCGTCTGTTGCGCACGC
This sequence comes from uncultured Microbacterium sp., assembly GCA_947647645.1. Taxonomy (GTDB): domain Bacteria; phylum Actinomycetota; class Actinomycetes; order Actinomycetales; family Microbacteriaceae; genus Microbacterium. The sequence goes on along the minus strand of CANSLE010000092.1, from coordinate 4,334 downwards.
GCCGCACCGAGGAGCGGACCATCCCGCACCAGGAGGTGCTGCTCGTCGAGGAGGCAGGCGCTCTCGCGGCCAACATCGTCTGGTTCGTGCTCGGCGCGATGACCACGGTCGTCGTGCTCGACGGGTTCGACTGGCGCCTGCTGGTCGTCGTCGCGCTGGCGCTGACGGTCTTCCGCGTCGTGCCGGTGTATCTGTCGTTGCTCGGATCGTCGCTGTCGTGGGGCTCCCGCACCCTCGTCGGGTTCATCGGCCCGCGGGGCACCGCGACGATCGTGTTCGGCCTGCTCGCCTTCAACAAGCTCCCCGACGCGGCGGCGTACGACGTTCTCGCGGTCATGGTCTTCACCGTCGTCGGCAGCATCCTGCTGCACGGCGTCGTGGTCCCGCAGGTCGTGAACCGCCGGATGCCGGTGCTCGCGCCGCCCGCGCCCGCACCGGCATCCGCCGACCACTGACCGTCGCTCAGCCGGCGAGGGCCTCCGAGAGCTTCACGCGCGCACCCATCCGCAGCAGCGAGTTCTGGTAGATCTTCGCGCCGACCCAGATGGCGGCGGCGCACGTGACGAGCATGATCACGAGCGACAGCACCGGCTCCCACCACTGCGCGTCGCCGAGGAAGATGCGCACCGGCATGCCGACGGGGGCCGAGAACGGCACGTACGACATGATCGTCATCACCAACGGGTTGTCGTTGAAGAAGATGACGAGGACGTACGGCGCCATGACGAGCATGGTCAGCGGCGTGGTCGTCGAACCGATGTCCTCCATCCGCGAGACCATCGCCGCCGCGGCGGCGAACAGCGCCGCCAGCAGGATGAACCCGAACAGGAAGAAGACGGCGAACCAGGCGATCGGAGCGCCGAGGCCGCCGAGCAGCTCGCTCTGACCGGTCACCGTCAGTCCGACGATCGCGATCGCGGCGAGCCCGATGATCTGCCCCATCGCGAGGATCGTGTTGCCGATCACCTTGCCGGCCAGCAGCGCGCGCACGGGCACGGCCGAGATCAGCAGCTCGACCACCCGCGTCTGCTTCTCTTCCACCACCGACTGGGCGATCGTCGAGCCGAACGTGAGCGCGGCCATGAAGAAGATGATGCCGAACCCCAGTGCGACGAGGTAGCGCAGGGCCGGGTTGGTGCCCGAGGGATCCAGCAGCTCCACCTGCGGCGTCAGACTCAGCGTCTGCAGCAGAGCGTTGGGCGCGCTGTCCTTGGCCAGCACGGTGTACCCGAACGGTGCCCCGCCGCCGGGGAGGAGCGCCGCCGCGACGGTGCCGTCCTGCACGAGGGCGCGCGCGGCGGCGGCGTCGGCGACCTCCGTCGCCTTCAGAGCGGGATTGCCCGCGACCGCGACGGCGGTCTCGGAGGTCACGGCGACCGCGGTCCTGTTGTCGGACTGCGTCGAGAAGCCTCCCCAGAGCACGCCCACGAGGGCGAGCACGAAGAGGAGGCCGGTGGAGATGAGGTACGCCTTGCTGCGGAGCTTCGCGCCGACCTCGCGCTCGGCGACGAGCCAGGTGCTCTGGGTGAAGGACGGGGCGCTGGCGTTCACTGGATGACCTCCTTGAAGATCTGGGCGAGAGAGGGCTGCTGGGGCGCGAAGCTGACCACGTCGCCGGCGGTGACCGCCCGTTGCAGCACCCGCTGCGCGGTGGCCTCGTCGTCCACGTCGAAGAGGGCGTAGCCGCCGTCGAACGAGAGCACGGTCGCACCGGCCTCGTCGCGCAGCCAACCGAGGTCGCCGCCCGAGATCAGTTCGTAGCGATGCTGCGCGTGCTCCGCGCGCAGGGCGTCGCGCGTGCCCGCGGCGCGGATCGTGCCACCCGCGATGATGACCAGATCGTCGCAGAGGCGTTCGACCACGTCGAGCTGATGCGACGAGAACAGCACCGCGACGCCCTGCGCCGCCCGTGCCTGCAGCACACTGGCGACGACGTCGACCGCGAGCGGGTCGAGACCCGAGAACGGCTCGTCGAGGATGAGCACCTCGGGGTCGTGCACGAGTGCGGCCGCGATCTGGGCACGCTGCTGGTTGCCGAGAGAGAGCGTCTCGATGTTGTCGCCCAGGCGCTCGCCGAGACCCAGCTCGACCAGCAGCGCCTCGGCGCGCGTCGTCGCCTCGGCTTTGTCGAAGCCGTGGAGGCGCGCGAGATACACGATGTGCTCGAGCACCCGCATCTTCGGGTAGAGCCCGCGCTCTTCGGGCATGTAGCCGAACAGCCGCCGATCGGCGGCCGTCACGGGCGCGCCGTTCAGGGTCACGTCGCCGTCGTCGCGAGCGAGCACCCCGAGGATGATGCGCATCGTGGTGGTCTTGCCGGCGCCGTTGCCACCGACGAACCCGGTCAGACGGCCGGATGCGACGCCGAAGCTCACATCGTCGAGCACCCGCTTCCTGCCATAGCTCTTGGTGATGCCGGTCAGTTCGAGCATGTTCTCCTCCTCACGCGGCGGCTCGGGACGCGATCGGATCCCGGACGCTGCCGTCGATTCCACGCTAGGCAGGACGGATGCCGCGGACCTCCCCCTGAGGGCGGGAATCGGGCGATCGGAGCGGACCCTTCCGGCCGCGGCATCCCCCGTGCGGGGGAATTGTCACGGCGGGGGCCGCCGCGCATTCGGTGGATTCCCAGGAACGGGTAACATCGCGTCCACCATTCCCTCAGGTGACTTCTCCTAAAATCTGTCGAGTGACGAGCGCTCCTGAGGTGACCCGCGCCCTCGGCGCCCGTGTGTCCGACCGTGCCCGCGAGTGGTGGCCGCGTGCCCTGCACTTCGCGTTCACGCGCCGCGGCCTGCTGATCGGCTTCGCCGTCGTGCACGCCCTGTTCTTCCTCGCCCTGCTCAAGGTCATGATCTTCGGCGGCACCGAGGGCGACCTGCCGCTGTACCGCCTGTGGGCGGAGCAGGCGGCGCACGGTCACTGGCCGGTGATCGACATGCCCTGGGTGTACCCGGCCGGCGCGCTCGCGCCGATCATGGCGGCCGTCGCCGCCGGCCCGTGGAACTATCAGCTCGTCTGGCTGCTCATGATGGTCGGCGCCAACTTCTTCGCCGTCCTGGCGCTCACCGACAACCTGCGCAACCGCAAGGGCTACGTCGCGGCCTGGTACTGGCTGGCGATCCAGGTGCTGCTCGCGCCCGTCTCGATGCTGCGTCTCGAGGGCTTCGCGGCTCCGCTGGCGATCGCCGGTCTCGTCTGGCTCGTGCGCCGTCCGTTCGTCGCGGGTGTGCTCATCGCCGCCGCGACGTGGATCAAGGTGGCCCCGGCCGCCCTCGCCGCCGCCGCCGTCGCGGTCTCGTCGCTGCGGGTGCGGATCATCGCCGGCGGCCTCGCGCTGAGCGCCGCCATCGCCGGGATCGTCGTCGCTTTCGGGGGCGGCTCCAACCTCTTCAGCTTCGCCACGATCCAGGGGGATCGCGCGCTGCAGCTGGAGGCACCCGTGGCCACGCCGTGGGTGTGGGCCACGGTCCTCGGCCTGCCGGGCGCGCAGATCCACCAGAACTACGTGCTCGCCACGCGTGAGGTCGCCGGCCCCGGCGCCGCCGCCGCGGGCGTGCTCGTCGGGTACGCCATGCCGGTCGCGTTCGTCGTGATCCTCCTCCTCCTGTTGCGGGCCCGTCGCCGGGCTCTGCAGGAAGGCGCGCTCTCGCTCATCGGCGAACAGCACCTCATCCTGCGCGGGGCGTTCGCGCTGACATCCGCGCTCATCGTCTTCAACAAGGTCGGCTCGCCGCAGTACATGCTGTGGCTGGCGCCCATCGTCGCGGCCGGACTGCTCATCGACCGGAAGGCCTGGACCTCGGTCGCCGTCTGGCTCGCCGTCACGTGCTTCCTGACGACGCTCGTCTTCCCCGTGCTCTACCTCCCGTTGATCGACGCGCATCCGTTCGCTGCGGGCGTGCTGCTGGCGCGCAACGTGCTGCTGATCGGCCTGTTCGGCTGGAGCCTTGTGGCGCTGTGGCGTCCCGACGCCACCCTCGTGTCGCTGCGCGAGCGTCTGTCGCGGGCCGCCACCACGGCCACGACCGGCTCGATCCCCGTCGCCGTCCGCGGCTGACGGACCCTGCCGTCGGTCAGACGAGACCGTGACGATGCGCGTAGACCACCGCGGCCACGCGGTCTCTCGCGCCCAGCTTCTGCAGCACGTTCGACACGTGCGTCTTGACCGTCGCCTCGCCGATGAACAGCGCGGCGGCGATCTCGGCGTTGCTGCGGGCGTCGGCGATGAGACGCAGCACCTCGCCTTCGCGACCGGTCAGGTCGACCAGCGCGGCGGCCCGCGGCACCTCGGACCGCGCTGACGCCGTCGGCACGGCCGCAGCCGGCGGGGA
>CANSLE010000091.1 GCA_947647645.1 uncultured Microbacterium sp. | reverse complement strand
CCCCGACCTCCGCTGGGCCTGGACCGTCGCCCTGTCGGCCACCGCGCACGCGGATGAGGCGGACATCGCGGGCGAGCTGGCCACCGACGACACGGCGTCGGGACGCGTCGCGGCACGCACCGCCCGAACGGCGCGTCCGGATGCCGCGGTCCGTGCCGCCGCCTGGAACGACGCCTGGACCGACGCGACCTTGACGAACGACCATCTGGACGCGACGATCGCCGGCGTGCGCGCCGGCGGACGCCGCGACCTCATCGCCGGCTTCGACGACGACTACTACGCGCGCATCCTGCCCGCGTGGCAGTCGCGCTCGATCGAGATCGCCCGGCGCCTCGTGATCGGCCTCTTCCCGGCATCCCCGTCGCTCGACGCCGCCGACGCGTGGCTGCGGGATCACCCGGACGCGCCGGGGGCTCTCCGCCGTCTCGTGATCGAGCAGCGCGACGGCCTCGCCCGCGACCTGCGGGTGCGGGCGGCACAGCCCTCGCGCTGAGCACGCGGCGGTGTCGCCAACGGATCCGGTGGGCGTCAGCCCCCGATGCCGCGGATCTGCGGGGTATGGAACGAGCCGCCGAACGCACGCTCGGACGCCCCCTCACGGTCGAGGTAGGGCGAGGCGCCGCCGTCGATGAACGGCCACCCTGCACCGAGGATGAGGCACAGGTCGATGTCTTCGACCTCGGGCACGACGCCCTCGTCGAGCATCAGCTTGATCTCGGTGGCGAGTCCGTCCTGGACGCGCCGCAGGATGGTGGCGGCGGATGCCGGCGCGGACCCGACGTGGCCCTTCACCGCTTTCTCGGCGGCCTTGGTGAATCCGGTCACCCGTCCGCCCTTGTCCTTCTCGACGACCTCCGGCAGCTCGGCGAGCTGGTGGAAGTTCTCGTTCGCGTAGAACCGGTCGGGGAAGGCGTGGACCATCGTGTCCTGCACGTGCGCCGCCACCTTCCAGCCGACGAGGTCGATCAGCTGGAAAGGCCCCATCGGCAGGCCGAGGGGAGCGAACGCCTTCTCGACGTCGGCGACCGGGGTGCCCTCGTACACGGCGCGGGCGGCCTCGCCCATGACCTTCGCCAGCAGACGGTTCACCACGAAGCCGGGGGCGTCGGCGGTGAGCACGGCGTTCTTGCCGAGGCCCTTCGCGACCACGAAGGCCGTCGACAGCGCGGCATCCGTCGCCTGCGGCGTGGTCACGATCTCGATGAGCGGCATGACAGCGACCGGGTTGAAGAAGTGGAAGCCGACGAGACGCTCGGGGTGGGCGAGCTTCGACCCGATCTCCGCGACCGACAGCGACGAGGTGTTGGTCGCGAGGATCGCGTCCTCCGCGACGATCTTCTCGATCTCGCCGAAGACGGCCTGCTTGACGCCGACCTCTTCGAACACGGCCTCGATGACGAAGTCGCAGTCCGCATAGAGGGATTTGTCGGTCGTGCCCGTGACGAGGGCGCGCAGCTTGTTGGCGCTGTCCGCGTCCAGGCGCCCCTTCGCCTCGAGCGTGCCGATCTCGTCGTGGATGTACGCGACGCCCTTGTCGACGCGCGCCTGGTCGAGGTCGGTGATCAGCACCGGCACCTGGAGCTTGCGCACGAACAGCAGCGCGAACTGGCTGGCCATGAGACCGGCGCCGATGATGCCGACCTTGGTGACCTTCTTCGCCAGCGCCTTGTCGGGGGCGCCGACGGGACGCTTGGCACGCTTCTGCACGAGGTCGAAGGCGTACATGGACGCCGCGAACTGATCGCCCGTGATGAGGTCCGCCAGCGCCTCGTCCTCACGGGCGAATCCCTCCGCCTTCGTGCCGCTCTTCGCCTTGTCGAGCAGTTCGAGGGCGATGTAGGGGGAGCGGGGCACGGTGCCGATCTTCGACTCGAGCATGCTGCGTGCCATCTTGATGGCGATCGGCCACTTCGTGAGCCGTTCGATCTTTCCCGGCTCGTTCTTGCGGTCGACCGTGACGGCGCCCGTCAACACGCCGTCCGCCCAGGCGAGCGAGCTCTCGAGGTACGTCGCCGCCGGGAAGATCGCGTCGACGATGCCGTAGTCGAAGGCCTGCTGTGGCTTCAGCATGCGGTTCTGCTTGAGCGGGTTGCTGATGACCACCTCGAGCGCGTTCTCGATGCCGATGAGGTTCGGCAGCAGGTACGCACCGCCCCAGCCCGGGATGAGGCCGAGGAAGACCTCGGGCAGCGCGATCGCCGCGGCGGAGGCATCGACGGTGCGGTAGGTCGAGTTCAGCGCGATCTCCAGGCCGCCGCCGAGCGCGAGGCCGTTGATGAACGCGAAGGACGGCACGCCCAGATCGCCGAGTGCGCCGAGGACCTTGTGTCCCAGCTGCGCGACGAGTCGGGCGTTGTCCTTCGACGCGACGCGGCCGATGTCGGAGAGATCCGCGCCGGCCGCGAGGATGTACTGCTTGCCGGTGATGCCGACCGCTTGGATCTCACCGGCCGCGGCGCGGGCCTTCAGCGCGGCGAGGGCCTCGCCCAACTGGGTCACGGTGGCAGGACCGAGCGTGTTCGGTCGCGTGTGATCGCGGCCGTTGTCGAGCGTGATGAGCGCAAGCACCTTGCCGGAGGGCAGGGTGATGTCACGCACACGCGAGTGCGTGACGACCTCGCCGTCGGTCAGGGCGGTGAGGGGGGAGAAGTCGATCTCGTCGTAGTTCATCGCAGTGTTCGCCATGTCCGTCATCCCTCTCAGCGCTTGCGTCCGTTGTAGTGCGGGTTCTCCCAGATGACGGATCCGCCCTGACCGAGGCCGACGCACATCGCCGTGAGGCCGTAGCGGACGTCCGGACGCTCGGCGAACTGGGCCGCGAGCTGGATCATCAGGCGCACGCCCGAGGCGGCGAGGGGATGACCGAGCGCGATCGCGCCGCCCCACTGGTTGACCCGGGGGTCGTCGTCGTCGATGCCGAAGTGGTCGAGCAGTGAGAGCACCTGCACGGCGAACGCCTCGTTGAGCTCGAACAGCCCGATGTCGTCGATCGTGAGGCCCGCCTTCGCGAGGGCCTTCTCCGTCGACGGGATCGGTCCGATGCCCATGATCTCCGGCTGGACGCCGGCGAACGCGAAGGAGACCATGCGCATCTTCGGGGTGAGGCCGAGCTCTTTGACCGCCCGGCGGCCGGCGAGCAGCGACATCGTCGCGCCGTCGGTCAGCGGCGACGACGTCCCGGCCGTCACACGCCCGTGCGGGCGGAACGGCGTCTTGAGACCGGCGAGGTCCTCCATCGTCGTCTGCGGGCGACGACCCTCGTCTTCGGTGGCCAGGCCCCAGCTGCCCTCGGCATCCTTGATCGCGACGGGGACGAGGTCAGGCCGGTACTTTCCGGCGTCGTAGGCCGCCTGTGCCTTCTGCTGGCTCCGCATGCCGAAGCGGTCGGAACGCTCCCTCGTCAGCTGCGGGAAGCGGTCGAAGATGCGCTCGGCGGTGACGCCCATGTTCAGCGCGCCGGGGTCGACCATCCGCTCCACGACGAACCGCGGGTTGGGGTCGGCGTTGCCGCCGATGGGGTAGTGGCCCATGTGCTCGACGCCGCCGGCGAGGGCGATGTCGTACATGCCGGAGCCGATCGAGGCGCCCATCATGGCGACACTCGTCATCGCACCGGCGCACATGCGGTCGATCGCGAAGCCGGGCACGGTCTGCGGAAGGCCCGCGAGGATCGCGACGGAGCGCCCGAGCGTCAGCCCCTGCTCGCCCGTCTGGCTCGTCGCGGCGATGGCGACGTCGTCGACGCGGTCGGCGGGAACAGCGGTGTTCCGCGCCATGAGCCCGATCGTCGCCTTGACCGCGAGGTCGTCCGCGCGGGTGTTCCAGTACATGCCCTTCTCGCCGGCGCGTCCGAAGGGGGTACGCATTCCATCGACGAAGTAGACGTCCGAGAGCTCGGCCACACTGCCTCCAAGGGTTGAGATTCAGTCCAGCGTACGATGAAACTCAGTCTCACGAAAACGCTTGGGACGATTCTACGATGCCAGGTCGGAGGCGACGGCGGGCGTCTGCACGGAATCGACAAAGGCTCCTGCGATGACAGGTGCCGTCAGGGCGATCTGCCACGGGCGCGCACCGTGCTCCGCGAGCGCCACGCCGATGGATGCCGCGTCGATCTCCGCCGGCGGCGCCCAGGCGATCCGCCGGAGCGTGTCGGGCGTGAGGAGGTTCTCCGTCGGCATCTGCAGCTCGCCCGCGATCTCCTCGACGAGCGGACGGGCGGCCTTCAGCCGCAGATCCGCCGCAGGGTTGCGATCGGCCCATGCGCGCGGGGGCGGCATGCCGTCGCCCGGACCGCGCTCGGATGGCAGCACGGGGTCGGCGCGGCCGGCCTCGATCGCCGCCCACCAGCGGTCGAGCTGGCTGCGGCTCGCGCGGCCGTTGAAGTCCTTAACGCGGGCCAGGTCCTGTTTGGTCGCCGGGTCGGCGATCACGGCGGCGATGAGAGCCCGGTCGGGGACGAGACGGCCGGGGGAGGTGTCCTGCTCCCGGGCATAATCCTCTCGGGCGATCCACAGAGCGCGCGCAACGGCGAGCGATCGGCGTCCGCGCACGGTGTGCAACCCGCTGAGGCGTCGCCACGGCTCCTCGCGAGCGGGTTTGACCGGGCGCGTGCGCACCGTCTCGAACTCCTGTGCCGCGATGTCGGTCTTGCCCTGCTCCTCGAGCTCGGCGGCCAACGCCTCGTAGACGTCGATGAGATGGAGCACGTCGAGAGCGGCGTACTCGAGCCAGGGCTGCGGGAGCGGACGTGTCGACCAATCCGCCGCGGAGTGCGCCTTGGCGAGGGAGATGCCGAGGGTGTCCTCCACGACGGCGCCCAGACCGACCCGGTCGTGACCGAGCAGGCGTGCGGCAAGCTCGGTGTCGAAGATCTCCGGGGGCTCCAGGTGCTCCTCACGAAGCGACGGCAGGTCCTGACTGGCGGCGTGCAGGATCCAGGTCAGATCGCCGATCTTCTCCTGAAGCGGCGAGAGGTCGCCGACCGCGGGCGGGTCGATGAGGAAGACGCCCGCGCCGCGACGGAAGACCTGGATGAGATAGGCGCGCTGCGAGTAGCGGAACCCGGACGCGCGCTCGACGTCGACGGCGACGGGGCCCGTGCCTGCGGCGAGCGTGTCGACGGCGGCGGCGAGACCGGCGGCATCCGTGATGACGTCGTACTCAGCCACGCGTTCCCCTTCCCGATGCACCCCGCTGCGAGCCGAACACGGCGATGCCTTCCGATCCCGGCGGCAATCCCGCCAGCATGCACACGAGCTCCGCCCACGCCTCGATGTGAGCCGCCAGATCCCCGGCGGGCGTCCACGACGACCGCAACTCGATCTGCGCCCCGTCGCCTTCGTCGGCGAGCGAGCCGAAACCCTTCGACAGGGTCTTGGTCGCCGTTCCGGACGCCGAGCTGAAGGCCGCGCCGCGCGTGTCGAGCGCGTCGACGAGCCATGACCAGGCGACGTCCGCGAGCAGCGGATCGATGCCGATTTCGGGTTCGAGCGGAGCTTGCGCAAAACACACGATACGCCACGCCCCGCCCCACGCGTCGGGCTCGGACGCATCGTGCATGAGGACGAAGCGCCCCGTGCCGTACTCGGAGTCCCCTCCCTCGGCATCCGGTCGCACGTCGCCGGCGAAGGCGATCGCCTCCGGGGCGAGGCTCGTCGGTGCCGCGATCTCACGCACGGAGAAGTCGGATCTGAAGGTGAGGGCGCGCAGCTGGTGCGCGGCACGCGCGAAGGCGGGCGTCTCAGCGGCGGGACGGGTGTCATCCACGCTCACAGACTAGGATGGGCCCACGATGAAGGCACCCAGGCGCGCCGCCTTCGGCGCCTCACGAATCGGCTCGGCGGCGACCCTGCGGATGCTGTCGCTCGGCCTGGCCGCGGCACTGTTCGCCGTATCGGCGATGGCCTCCGCCGTCGCTCTGCGGATGGCGCGTCGCGTCGTCACGCCGTCGCGGCGGATACCCGACACACGTATCGTCGACATCGACGTGCCGGCACAGACGATCACCCTCACGCGCACGCCCGACACGGTGCTGCCCGGGCGCTACGGGCTGTTCACCTCCGGCTCCACCGACTACCTCAAGGTCGGCTCGGTGCTCTCCAGCGACGGGACCACGGTGAAGCGCAAGCTGCTCACCCAGGTCGGCGGACAGTCGACGCTGGAGCCCGCGGCCGCATTCAGCGGGTGGTACTACCAGCGACCCGAGGAGCTCCACCTGCCGTTCACCTCGGAGCACGTGCCCGCGGCGATCGGCCCGTGCCCGGCGTGGCTGTTCCCCGCGGAGCCCGGCGGCGACCTCGACCAGGACACCTGGGTCATCCAGATCCACGGCAGGGGGACGACGCGCGCCGAGTGCCTGCGCGCCGTACCGGTCTTCCACGCGCTCGGCATCACCTCGCTCGTCGTCTCCTACCGCAACGACGGCGACGCGCCGCGCAGTCGCACCGGCGCGTATGCACTCGGCGCCACCGAGTGGCGTGACGTGGATGCCGCGATCAGCTGGGCCCTGCGCCACGGAGCCCGCCGCGTCCTCCTCATGGGATGGTCGATGGGCGGCGCCATCGCGCTGCAGGCCTCGCTCGCCTCGGCGCACCGGGAGCAGGTCGTCGGCGTCGTCCTCGACTCGCCGGTGGTCGACTGGCGCACCGTGCTGTCGTACCAGGCGAAGGCCCTGCGGGTACCGTCCCCCGTCACCGATCTCGCCATGGGCGCCCTGCGCACCCCGTGGGCGGCTCCGGCGATCGGCGCGGACGCGGCGATTCCTCTGGACCGTCTCGACATCGTGGCCCGGGCGGGCGAGCTGCGGCATCCGGTTCTCATCCTGCACAGCGACGACGACGGCTTCGTGCCCTCCAGCGCGTCCCACCGCTTGGCGGAGGCGCGCCCGGACCTCGTCGAGCTCCAGGTGTTCCGCACCGCGCGCCATACGAAACTGTGGAACTACGACCAGCAGCGCTGGACGGACACGATCGGCGACTGGCTGCGGGCGCACGAGCTCGTTCCATTGCCCAGCGCGGCGCCCGCCGCGACGCCCGCCGACGAGGGGGAACGATGACGTCCACGACCGCGGGCATCGTCCGCCTCGCCGAGCGCCAGCCGGCCGTCTCGGGCGCGGAGATGGTCGCCGCCCTGGTGCCGCCGCCGCAGTTCGACGGCGCGACGTTCGAGACCTACCGCGCCGACCCGTCCTACCCCTCGCAGCAGGACGCGAAGGACCGTCTGATCACGTTCTGCCGGGGGAGCGGACCGCACGAACGCGGGGGACTGTTCCGTCGCGCCAAGAGGACGCCGGAGATGAAGCCCGGCGTGTACCTGGACGGCGGCTTCGGCGTCGGCAAGACCCATCTGCTGGCGGCGATCTACCATGCGATGCCGGCACGCCGGAAGTACTTCGGGTCGTTCATCGAGTACACGGCGCTCGTCGGCGCTCTCGGCTACCAGAAGACCGTGGAGCTGTTCCGCGGAGCGGACCTCCTCTGCATCGACGAGTTCGAGCTCGACGATCCCGGCGACACCATGGTCATGACGCGGCTGCTGGGCGAGCTGGTGCCGACCGGCACACGGCTGGCCGCGACCTCGAACACGCCGCCGAACGCACTGGGTGAGGGCCGCTTCGCCGCCCAGGACTTCCTCCGCGAGATCCATGCCATGTCCGCGAGCTTCGAGACCATCCGCATCGACGGCACCGACTACAGACAGCGGGCGATCGACGGCCACGCCGAGGTGTGGGACGACGCGGGGTACCGGGCCGCGATCGACGAGGCCGCGGCATCCGGCACAGTGTCGGACGACGCGTTCGTCGACCTGATCCGCCACCTCGCCACCGTGCACCCGTCCCGCTACGTGCGGCTCATCGACGACCTCTCCACGATCGGTCTGCGTGATGTCGTGACGCTGCAGGACCAGTCGGCGGCGCTGAGGTTCGTCGCGTTCGTCGACCGCGCGTACGACGCGCAGATCCCCGTCCGCGCAACGGGCGCCCCGCTGGACGGGGTCTTCGGCGACGACATGCTCGCCGGCGGGTACCGCAAGAAGTACCTCCGCGCGATCTCCCGGCTGAACGCCCTCACCCACTCCTGACGATATTGTGCGGCGACCAGCGCCGCCCCGAAACGTGATGTTTACAGGGGCGATGCTCGCGTAACCGACGCGAAACACGAGACGGGTACCGGCGGAAACGGCGTGCCGCGACACTGAATCTCGCTGGGACGTCCCGACCCCGAATCCGAGACGACCCGGTCCGAGTTACACAACACATCAGTGAGGACCTTCATGGACAGCGGAAATC
>CANSLE010000090.1 GCA_947647645.1 uncultured Microbacterium sp. | reverse complement strand
GGGCCGGTCCCCGCCGGCGATCTGCGGCCGTGGACCCCGCCGCCCCGAGACCTCGAGATCGCGCTCGCGCCGGGACCGCGCGCCGATCGCTTCCGCTCCCTCGCGCCGCTGTTCGACGCGACCTGGACGGTCTCCGAGCAGGCCGACCGGGTCGGCATCCGCCTCGACGGGCCGGGGCTGGAGCGCGCCGACATGTCCGAGATCGCCAGCGAGGGGATGCTGCCGGGGGCGATGCAGGTGCCGCCGGACGGACGCCCCGTCGTCCTCGGCCCGGACGGCCCGGTGACGGGCGGCTACCCGGTCGTGGCGGTGGTGGCGGATGCCGATCGGGACGTGCTCGGGCAGGCCCGGCCGGGAACGCGCATCCGCTTCCGCCACGCGCGGACCGTCGTCTGACCGGGACGGATGCCGCGTCCGCCGGGGGCATATCGCGCGTTTATACCGCAGCATCCGGTACGCGTCAAGATTCGACTGGACATGGCGCGTCGCGCGGACTAGGGTGGGTAGTTGCGCTCCCTTCCCCCATGCCCTCATATGGTGGTCGGCCTGCCTGCGTTGAGCGACTGTGCCCCGGATCATCGGGGCCGTCGTGCAGGAGTGGAACGGAGCACTCCACCTGACGACAAGGAAACCAGCCCCTGCCCGGGCTCATGGAGGTAATCCCCTTGGCTGCTGCGCGCAACGCAACCAATTCCACCACCACCCCCAAGAACGGCCGCGGCGCTTCGCGTCTGTCGTTCGCCAAGATCTCCGACACGCTGACGGTCCCCGACCTTCTCGCGCTGCAGACGGAGTCCTTCGACTGGCTCGTCGGCAACGACGCCTGGAAGGCTCGCGTCGCAGAGGCGAAGGAGGTCGGCCGCACCGACGTGCCCGAGACCAGCGGCCTCGAGGAGATCTTCGAGGAGATCTCGCCGATCGAGGACCTCGGCGAGACGATGCAGCTGAGCTTCACGAACCCGTACCTCGAACCCGAGAAGTACTCGATCGAGGAGTGCAAGGAGCGCGGCAAGACCTACGCCGCCCCGCTGTACGTCGAGGCCGAGTTCATGAACCACCTCACCGGTGAGATCAAGACCCAGACCGTCTTCATGGGCGACTTCCCCCTGCAGACCGGCAAGGGCACGTTCATCATCAACGGCACCGAGCGCGTCGTCGTCTCGCAGCTCGTCCGCAGCCCCGGCGTCTACTTCGACAAGACCCCCGACAAGACGAGCGACAAGGACATCGTCTCGGCGCGCGTCATCCCCAGCCGCGGCGCGTGGCTCGAGTTCGAGATCGACAAGCGCGACCAGGTGGGCGTGCGCATCGACCGCAAGCGCAAGCAGTCGGTCACCGTCTTCCTCAAGGCCCTCGGGCTGTCCAGCGAGGACATCCTCGCCGAGTTCGCCGGCTACGAGTCGATCGCCGACACGCTGAGCAAGGACACGATCCTCACCAAGGAGGACGCGCTCCGCGACATCTACCGCAAGCTCCGTCCGGGCGAGCAGGTCGCCGCCGAGGCGGCCCGCGCCCTGCTGGACAACTTCTACTTCAACCCGAAGCGCTACGACCTGGCGAAGGTGGGTCGCTACAAGATCAACCAGAAGCTCGGCCTCGACAAGCCGTTGAGCGACTCGGTGCTGACCGTCGACGACATCGTCGCGACGATCAAGTACCTGGTCGCCCTGCACAACGGCGACGCGACGATCCCGGGCATCCGCGGCGGCCAGGCGGCCGACATCCGCCTCGACGTCGACGACATCGACAACTTCGGCAACCGTCGCATCCGCGCCGTCGGCGAGCTCATCCAGAACCAGGTCCGCACCGGTCTGTCCCGCATGGAGCGCGTCGTCCGCGAGCGCATGACCACGCAGGACATCGAGGCGATCACGCCGCAGACCCTGATCAACGTCCGTCCCGTCGTGGCGGCGATCAAGGAGTTCTTCGGCACGTCGCAGCTGTCGCAGTTCATGGACCAGAACAACCCGCTCGCGGGTCTGACGCACAAGCGCCGCCTCTCGGCCCTGGGCCCCGGCGGTCTGTCGCGTGAGCGTGCCGGCGTCGAGGTCCGCGACGTCCACCCGTCGCACTACGGCCGCATGTGCCCGATCGAGACGCCGGAAGGCCCGAACATCGGCCTGATCGGCTCGCTCGCCTCGTTCGCCCGCATCAACGCGTTCGGCTTCATCGAGACGCCGTACCGTCGCGTGGTCGAGGGCAAGGTCACCGACCGGATCGACTACCTCACGGCATCCGAGGAGAACGACTACATCGTCGCGCAGGCGGGCGCCGAGCTCGCCGCCGACGGCTCGTTCGCCACGGAGCGGGTCCTCGCCCGCCGCGGAAAGGGTGGCGAGGTCGACCTGTTCCACGCCGACGAGATCGGCTACATGGACGTCTCGCCGCGCCAGATGGTGTCGGTCGGCACCTCCCTCATCCCGTTCCTCGAGCACGACGACGCCAACCGCGCCCTCATGGGTGCGAACATGCAGCGTCAGGCCGTGCCGCTGCTGCGCAGCGACTCGCCGTTCGTCGGGACCGGCATGGAGGGCTATGCGGCCATCGACGCCGGTGACGTCATCACCGCCGACAAGGCCGGTGTCGTCATGGAGGTCTCCGCCGACGTCGTCACCGTGCAGCTCGACGAGGGCGGCACGAAGGACTACTTCCTCCGCAAGTTCGACCGCTCCAACCAGGGCAACTCCTACAACCAGCGCGTCATCGTCTCGGCGGGCGACCGGGTCGAGGTCGGCGAGGTCATCGCCGACGGCCCCGCCACCGAGAACGGCGAGCTGGCCATCGGAAAGAACCTGCTCGTCGCGTTCATGACGTGGGAGGGTCACAACTTCGAGGACGCCATCATCCTCAGCCAGGACCTCGTCAAGAACGACACCCTCTCCTCGATCCACATCGAGGAGTACGAGGTGGACGCTCGTGACACCAAGCTCGGCAAGGAGGAGATCACCCGTGACCTCCCCAACGTCAGCCCCGATCTGCTGAAGGACCTCGACGAGCGCGGCATCGTCCGCATCGGCGCCGAGGTGCGTCCCGGCGACATCCTCGTCGGCAAGGTCACGCCCAAGGGCGAGACCGAGCTGTCCGCCGAGGAGCGACTGCTGCGCGCGATCTTCAACGAGAAGAGCCGCGAAGTCCGTGACACCTCGCTGAAGGTTCCCCACGGTGAGCAGGGCACGATCATCGCGGTCAAGGAGTTCAACGCCGAGGACGGCGACGACGAGCTCGGCTCGGGCGTCAACCGCCGCGTCGTGGTCTACATCGCCCAGAAGCGCAAGATCACCGAGGGTGACAAGCTCGCCGGCCGTCACGGCAACAAGGGTGTCATCGCGAAGATCCTGCCCGTCGAGGACATGCCCTTCCTCGCTGACGGCACGCCCGTCGACGTGGTGCTGAACCCGCTCGGCATCCCCGGCCGCATGAACTTCGGCCAGGTGCTCGAGACGCACCTCGGATGGATCGTCAAGCAGGGCTGGAAGGTCGAAGGCAACCCCGAGTGGGCTGCGCACCTGCCGGAGGAGGCCCGCGAGGCCGCTCCCGGCACCAAGGTCGCGACCCCGGTGTTCGACGGCGCGCACGAGGCGGAGATCGCGGGCCTCCTCGACTCGACCCTCCCGAACCGCGACGGCGAGCGTCTCATCGGCAGCTCGGGCAAGACGACGCTGTTCGACGGCCGCTCCGGCGAGCCGTTCCCGGCGCCCATCTCGGTCGGCTACATGTACATCCTCAAGCTGCACCACCTCGTGGACGACAAGATCCACGCGCGTTCGACCGGCCCGTACTCGATGATCACCCAGCAGCCGCTCGGTGGTAAGGCGCAGTTCGGCGGTCAGCGCTTCGGTGAGATGGAGGTGTGGGCCCTGGAGGCCTACGGCGCCGCCTACGCGCTCCAGGAGCTCCTGACGATCAAGTCCGACGACATCGTCGGCCGCGTGAAGGTCTACGAGGCCATCGTCAAGGGCGAGAACATCCAGGAGCCCGGCATCCCCGAGTCGTTCAAGGTGCTCATGAAGGAGATGCAGTCGCTCTGCCTGAACGTCGAGGTCCTCTCGGCCGATGGCACGGCGGTCAACCTCCGCGACACGGATGACGAGGCCTTCCGCGCAGCGGAGGAGCTCGGCATCAACATCTCCAGCCGCTTCGAGTCCTCGTCGATCGACGAGATCTGACCCGCGGCCGTTACGAAACTTTCTGAGACACAGGAGAACCAGTGCTCGAGTCCACCACTTTCGATCAGCTTCGCATCGGCCTGGCCACCGCCGACGACATCCGTCGTTGGTCGTACGGCGAGGTCAAGAAGCCCGAGACCATCAACTACCGCACCCTGAAGCCCGAGAAGGACGGTCTGTTCGGCGAGCAGATCTTCGGCCCCTCGCGCGACTGGGAGTGCGCGTGCGGCAAGTACAAGCGCGTCCGTTTCAAGGGCATCGTCTGCGAGCGCTGCGGCGTCGAGGTCACCAAGAGCTCGGTCCGCCGTGAGCGCATGGGCCACATCGAGCTCGCCGCCCCCGTCACCCACATCTGGTACTTCAAGGGCGTGCCCTCGCGCCTCGGGTACCTGCTCGACATGGCGCCGAAGGACCTCGAGAAGGTCATCTACTTCGCGGCGTACATGGTGATCTCGGTCGACGAGGACGCCCGCCACCGCGACATGCCGACCCACGAGGCGAACCTCCGCCTCGAGATCAAGAACCTCGGCGACCGCCGCGACGCCCGCGTGGCGACGCGTCTGGCCACGCTGGAGGAGGAGCTCGCGGCCCTCGAGGCCGAGGGGGCCAAGGCCGACCAGAAGAAGAAGGTCAAGGACGCCGCCGAGAAGGAGATGGCGTCCATCCGCAAGAACGCGGACGACCAGGTCGCCAAGCTCGAGCGCATGTGGGACGAGTTCCGGGGCCTGGAAGTCGGTCAGCTCAAGCAGGAGGACGACGTCTTCCACGAGCTGCAGGACCGCTTCGGCCAGTACTTCGAGGCCTACATGGGCGCGGAGTCGATCCAGCGTCGCCTCCAGGCGTTCGACCTGGCCGCCGAGGCCGAGTCGCTGCACCTGCAGATCTCCGAGGGCAAGGGCCAGCGCAAGATCCGTGCGATCAAGCGCCTCAAGGTCGTCAACTCGTTCCTGCAGACCGGCATGAGCCCGGCATCCATGGTGCTCGACGTCGTCCCGGTGATCCCGCCGGAGCTGCGTCCGATGGTCCAGCTCGACGGCGGCCGCTTCGCCACCAGCGACCTGAACGACCTGTACCGCCGCGTGATCAACCGCAACAACCGCCTGCGTCGTCTGATCGACCTCGGTGCCCCCGAGATCATCGTCAACAACGAGAAGCGGATGCTGCAGGAGGCCGTCGACGCGCTGTTCGACAACGGCCGCCGCGGTCGTCCCGTCACCGGTACCGGCAACCGTGCCCTGAAGTCGCTGTCCGACATGCTCAAGGGCAAGCAGGGCCGGTTCCGTCAGAACCTGCTCGGCAAGCGCGTCGACTACTCGGGCCGTTCGGTCATCATCGTCGGACCGCAGCTCAAGCTCCACCAGTGCGGCCTGCCCAAGCAGATGGCCCTCGAGCTGTTCAAGCCGTTCGTGATCAAGCGCCTGATCGACCTCGGTCACTCGCAGAACATCAAGGCCGCCAAGCGTGCCGTCGAGCGCACGCGTCCCGAGGTCTGGGACGTGCTCGAGGAGATCATCCGCGAGCGCCCCGTGCTGCTCAACCGCGCGCCCACGCTGCACCGCCTCGGCATCCAGGCCTTCGAGCCTCAGCTGGTCGAGGGCAAGGCCATCCAGCTGCACCCGCTCGTCTGCGCCGCCTTCAACGCGGACTTCGACGGTGACCAGATGGCCGTGCACCTGCCGCTGTCGGTCGAGGCCCAGGCCGAGGCTCGCGTGCTCATGCTCGCGTCGAACAACATCCTCAAGCCCTCCGACGGCCGCCCGGTCACCCTGCCTTCGCAGGACATGATCATCGGCCTGCACCACCTGACCACGGTCATCGAGGGCGCCAAGGGCGAGGGGCGCGTGTTCGGCTCGGTCGGCGAGGCGATCCTGGCGAAGGACGAGGGCACCCTCGACCTGCAGGCCAAGGTCCGCGTCCGCATCCCCGGTCTGACCTTCCTCGAGGGCGAAGCCCCCGAGGGGTACGAGCGCCACGGTCTCGTGGACGCGTCGCTCGGCCAGGCGATCTTCAACGACACGCTCCCCAAGGGCTACCCGTTCGTGCGCGAGCAGGCCGACAAGGGCAAGCTGTCGCAGATCGTCAACAAGCTCGCCGAGGAGTACCCCAAGGTCGAGGTCGCGGCATCCCTGGACCGCATCAAGGACGCGGGCTTCTACTGGGCCACGCGCTCGGGTGTCACCGTCGCGCTGAGCGACATCCTGACTCCGCCGAACAAGGGCGAGATCATCGCCAAGTTCGAGAAGCAGGCCCAGAAGGTCCAGGGCCAGTTCGAGAAGGGTCTCGTGACCGACGCGGAGCGTCGTCAGGAGCAGATCAAGATCTGGACCGAGGCGACCGACGAGGTGCAGGCGGCCATGAAGGCCAACTTCCCCGCCGACAACACCATCAACCGCATGGTGAGCTCGGGCGCCCGTGGTAACTGGCTGCAGATCCGTAACATCGCGGGCATCCGAGGCCTGGTCAACAACACCAAGGGCGAGATCATGCCCCGCCCGATCATCTCCTCGTACCGCGAGGGGCTGTCGGTCGCGGAGTACTTCACCGCGACGCACGGTGCCCGTAAGGGCCTGGCCGACACGGCCCTGCGTACGGCCGACTCGGGTTACCTGACGCGTCGTCTCGTGGACGTCTCGCAGGACGTCATCATCCGTGAGGACGACTGCGGCACCTCCAAGGGCCTCGAGTTCACCATCGCCGCTCCCGGTGCCGACGGCACGCTGGTGCGCGACGCGAACGTCGAGAACTCGGTGTTCGCGCGCACCCTCGCCGCCGACGTGGTCGCGCCCTCCGGCGAGATCGTGGCAGCGGCCGGGGACGACGTGGGCGACGTGCTCATCGACAAGCTCGTGGCCGCCGGCGTCGAGACCATCAAGGTCCGCTCGGTGCTCACCTGCGACTCGGCCGTCGGCGTCTGCGCGAAGTGCTACGGCCGTTCGCTCGCGACCGGCAAGCTCGTCGACATCGGTGAGGCCGTGGGCATCATCGCGGCCCAGTCGATCGGTGAGCCCGGCACGCAGCTGACGATGCGTACCTTCCACACCGGTGGGTCCGCGTCGGCCGACGACATCACGCAGGGTCTGCCCCGTGTGCAGGAGCTGTTCGAGGCGCGCACCCCCAAGGGCGCGTCCCCGATCGCCGAGGCCGACGGCGTCATCAAGATCGACGAGACCGACAAGGCCAAGAAGGTCATCCTGACGCCCGACAACGGCGACGAGCCGCACGTCTACCCCGTCCTGAAGCGCGCGACGCTCCTCGTCGAGGAGGGCCAGCGCGTCACGGTCGGTCAGCCGATCCTCCTCGGAACGCTCGACCCCAAGGAGGTCATGCGCGTGCAGGGTGCCCGCGAGGTGCAGAAGTACCTCGTCGGCGGCGTGCAGGGCGTGTACCGCTCGCAGGGTGTGCCGATCCACGACAAGCACATCGAGGTCATCGTTCGCCAGATGCTGCGGAAGGTCACCGTGGTCGACCACGGCGACACGACGCTGCTGCCCGGTGAGCTGGTCGACTTCAAGCGCTACCAGCAGATCAACCGCGAGGCCGTGGCCGAGGGCAAGCGCCCCGCGTCGGGCCGTCCGGAGCTGATGGGCATCACGAAGGCGTCGCTCGCGACGGAGTCGTGGCTGTCGGCGGCGTCGTTCCAGGAGACCACCCGCGTTCTGACGCAGGCGGCCATGGAGGGCAAGAGCGACCCGCTCGTCGGCCTCAAGGAGAACGTCATCATCGGAAAGCTCATCCCCGCCGGCACCGGCCTTGCGAAGTACCGCAACGTCGTGGTCGAGGCGACGGAGGAGGCCAAGAGCGAGCGGTACCCCAACCGCATCTTCGCCTCGGACGGCGCGTACAGCGACGCCGACCTGAGCTACGTCGACTTCGACAGCTTCTCGACGGACGACTTCACGCCCGGCACCTACAACTGATCGAGGCGAGAGCCGACCGGAGGGCCCCAGGACATGTTCCTGGGGCCCTCCGCCGTGTCGGCGGAGGCGGTGTGCGGGGCGGGGATAGCCTGAGGGCATGGCCCGGATCGGCGGCAGGAACGCGCTCATCGCGTGGGTCGTCGGCGTCGGCTGCGCGGCCACCGTCGGGGCGTTGGCGTTCCTCGCGATCCCGATGATCCCGGCATCCCTCTCGTGGGTCGGCGGCGCCGTGCAGGGCCCCACGACGTCGGCGCCCGT
>CANSLE010000089.1 GCA_947647645.1 uncultured Microbacterium sp. | reverse complement strand
CAGCGATACCGTCGTCGACTTCTCGCCGGCGGCCACGAGGTAGCGGCCGTCGGGGCTCGTGGCGAAGCCGCGGGGCTGCTGCTCGGTCACGGTGAACGTCGCGGCATCCGCCACCGTGCCGTCGGCGGCCACCGGGAGCGCCGCGAGCGTGCTCTCGGTGCGCTCCGACGCCCACAGCACCGTGCCGCCCGCGCCCGCGTGGAGGTCGGCGCCCCAGATGTAGTGATGGGCGAGGGGATCGGCGCCGAATTCGCTGTGGCCGAGGTCCTTCGTCGGGTCGAACGCGGATGCCGCGCCCACGAGCTCCAGCGTGCCGGTCGCCGTGTCGCGGGCGTAGTGCAGCACCTCGCCGGAGAACTCGGTCATGACGTAGACGGCGTCCTGCGCGTCGTTCAGGAGCAGGTGGCGCGGTCCGCTGCCGGCCGGGGCTGCGGCGGTCGCGGGCTCGAGCGGCACGAGGGCCAGCTCGTCGGCGATCGCGTACTGAGCGACGAGGTCGGCGCCGAGCGAGACGAAGTACGCGAAACGTCCGTCGGCGCTGGGCAGGACCGAGTGCAGGTTCGGGTACGAGATCTCGGACACGGGCTCACCGACGGTGCCGTCGGTGACGGGGGCGAGGATGCCGTAGCCGCCGCCGTAGCTCGCGCCGAGAAGAGCCGAACCGTCGCGCGTCAGCGCGAGGTAGTTCATGCCGCCGGCCGGCAGGTCGCGGCGCGAGAGGGGCGTGAGGATGCCGCTCTGGCGGTCGAGCGACAGGGTGAGGATCCCCGCGGGCTCGCCCTTGACCGCCGCGTAGACGAGGTTCCGCGCGGCATCCACCGCGAAGGTCGAACACCCCGTCACGCCTTCGGTGACGGCGAGTCGCTCGAGCGCGCCGTCGGTGAGACGGAAGGTCGAGAGGGAGCCGTCTGCGGCATTGGCGACGAGGACGAGGGCAGTCGTGGCGGTCATGATCCCAGCGTAGGCGGCGGCGCGCACGCGGGAGCCCGCGCACGCCGTCGCCGCGCCCGGGGTGCTGCGCCCCTGCTAGCGTCGAAGGGCGCGACCCGGGCGGGTGCGCGGATGCCGAGGGAGGCAACGTGACGGATCGGACCAGCTGGATCCTCGTCGACGGCGAGAACATCGACGCCACGCTCGGAGGATCGATCCTCGGCCGTCGGCCGCAGCCCGACGAGCGTCCGCGCTGGGATCGCCTTCTCGGGTTCATCGAGGAGCGCTGGGAGCAGCCGGTGCGAGGGCTCTTCTTCCTCAACGCGTCGACGCATCTTCCGATGCCGTTCGTGCAGGCGCTGCTGGCCCTGGGATACACGCCGGTGCCGCTGTCCGGGCCGAGCGAGGCGAAGGTCGTCGACCTCGCGATCCAGCGGACCCTCCGCGCCCTGCGGGAGCGCAGCGGCGATGTCGTGCTCGTCAGCCACGACCGCGATTTCGTCGACGACCTCGCCGCCCTCGTCGACGACGAGCGGCGGGTGGGACTGATCGGCTTCCACGAGTTCCGCAGCAGCGAGTTCGCCGCCGTCCCGGGCATCGATTTCTTCGATCTCGAGTACGACGTCCATGCCTTCGACGCGGTGCTGCCACGGGTGCGTGTCATCCCGATCGAAGAGTTCGACCCGCTGCAGTTCCTCGGCTGACACCGCGTCGACTCACGGCGCGCCCACAGGTGAACGATATATCGTTCACTATCGCCGGAACGTCGGCGCGACATCGGGAGGCATCATGAACGGTTCATTCGCAGGTGCAGGCTTCGGGGGGCGCGGCTTCGGCTCCGGTCCGTTCGCGGCGGGCTCGGCCGGTATGTGGGATGCGATGGAGAACCTCCGTGCGTCGTTCGCGCAGCGCACCGCGCCGCGGATGGGCCGCGGTGACGTGCGCGCCGCCGTCCTCGCCCTCCTCGCGGAGCAGCCGATGCACGGCTACCAGATCATCCAGGAGATCGAGCAGCGCAGCGACGGCGCCTGGAAGCCCAGCGCCGGCTCCGTCTACCCGACGCTGCAGATGCTCGCCGACGAGGGGCTCATCGTCGCTGAGGAGGCGAACGGGCGCAAGACATACGCGCTGACGGATGCCGGTCGCGCCGAGGTCGACGCAGCCGCCGACCGTCCGGCACCCTGGGAGGGGCCGGGCCAACGCGACGGCGGACGCATGAGCGCGCTGCCCAAGGCCGGGTTCGAGCTCGCGCAGGCCGTCGCCCAGGTCGGTCGCACCGGCACCCCCGCCCAGGTGGAGCAGGCCGTCGAGATCCTCGACGAGGCGCGTCGGCGCATGTACGCCCTTCTCGCGCAGGACTGACCGGCGGTGCAGTCCGGCTCGCGCGCGCGGTACCGGCGCATTCTCCGCTTCGCCGCACTGTCGCTGGCGCAGACCTGGTGGTACGACCTGTTCCTGCCGCGCGTGGGCCTCGCGCGCCTGGCCGAGCGCTCCCGCAGCGCCCGGATGCAGCGCATCGCCCGCCGCTTCCACACGCTCGCCGTCGACCTCGGCGGACTCATGATCAAGGTCGGGCAGTTCATGTCCTCGCGCCTGGACGTGCTGCCGCCCGAGATCACGACCGAGCTGGAGGGACTGCAGGACGAGGTGCCCCCGGTGCCGTTCGCCGAGATCCGCACCGCCGCCGAAGCGCAGCTCGGGATGCCGCTGGAGCGCGCGTACGCCTGGTTCGACGAGACGCCGGTGGCCGCGGCATCCCTCGGCCAGGCCCACCGGGCACGGCTCACGCCGGCCGACGCGACACTCAGCGGGTTCGGCGCCGTCGTCGTGAAGGTGCAGCGCCCGGGGATCGACGAGATCGTGGACGTCGACCTGGCCGCGCTGCGCCGCGTCGCGGGGTGGCTCAGCCGCGTGCGCCTGGTCTCCGAGCGGGTGGATGCGCCGGCGCTGGCCGAGGAGTTCGCCGCGACCTCGCTCGAGGAGATCGACTACCTGCACGAGGCGCAGAACGCAGAGCGCTTCGCCGCCGACGTGGCGGACGATCCCGCCATCGCCGTGCCGGAGGTCGTGTGGGAGCGCTCGACCCGCAAGGTGCTGACGTTGCAGGACGTCACGGCGATCAAGATCTCCGACGTCGCCGCGCTGCGGGCGGCAGGCATCGACCCGGGAGAGGTCGCCCAGGCCTTCGCGACGACGATGTTCACGCAGCTGTTCCGTACGGGGTTCTTCCATGCCGATCCGCACCCCGGCAACGTCTTCGTGACCCCGCGCGCGCGGGGCGCGGACGCCGAGGCGCCGCCGTGGACGCTCACGTTCATCGACTTCGGCATGATGGGCACGGTCGACGACCGTCTGCGCTCGGGGCTGCGTGCCGTTCTGCTCGCCGTCGCCGCCCGCGACAGCAAGCGCCTGGTCCAGGGCATCCTCGACGTCGGTGCGCTCCTGCCCGGCGGCGACACGCGCGAGCTGGAGCGCGCCTACGCGAAGCTGTTCGATCGTTTCGGCGGCATGGGGTTCGCGCAGCTGCGGGAGGTCGACCCGCGCGAGTTCCGCGACTTCGCCGAGGAGTTCGGCGACGTCGTGCGGAACCTGCCGTTCCAGCTGCCGGAGAACTTCCTGCTGATCGTGCGGGCGATCTCGCTCACCTCGGGCGTCTGCAGCACGCTCGAGCCCGAGTACAACATCTGGGAGAGCATCGAGCCGTTCGCCGGCCAGGTGCTGCGCGACGAGGGCGGCAACGTCGTGAAGGACGTGCTGGCGCAGGCCGCCGAGGTCATCGGCACGGCGTGGCGGCTGCCCGGCCGCCTCGACGGACTGATCACCGGGTTCGAGGAGGGCACGGTCGCCGTCGACGTGTCGCGGCTGGAGCGCCGGCTGGACCGTCTCGAGCGGGTGGCGCAGCGGGGGCTGGCGGTCGTGGTCTTCGGCATCCTGCTCATCGGCGGCATCCTGCTGCGCGCGACCGACGAGGTCTTCGGGGCCGCGATGATGATCGCATCGCTCCTGCCGCTCGTCGCGAGCGTGATGCCGCGCCCCCGACGTCGGCGTCGATAGCGGAGGTCAGTCCGCGGCTGCGGCGAGAAGCGCGTCGACGACGGCGTCGGTCGCGTGGGGGGCGACGTGCAGGTTGAGCGCGGGCTCGACCAGCTCGACCTCCAGCAGAGCGAGGCCATACGTGCGGGAGCGGACCATGTCGACGCGTGCGTACAGGGGGAGCGGACCGCCCGTCACGGTCTGCACCGCGCGGACGACGTCGGTCGCGAAGGCGATCTCGTCGTCGAAGGCCGGGACCTGCTCGGGGTGCTCCTCGTAGACGCCGCCGATGAGGCCGCCGCCGACCTCGAGCAGCGCGCCCTTGGAGATCGCGTGCGTGAACGCGCCGTCGATCAGGTACAGCGCCTTCTCCCACCCTCGCGAGAGCTCCACCACCTCGGGCTGGATCATCGCGGTGCCGCCGGCGTCGATGATCCTCTCGGCCAGGGCGAGCGCGGCGGCATCCGTGGCCTCGAACAGGCCGGTGTCGCGGGCCCCCGCCGACACCGCCGGTTTCACGACGACCCGCGTGTGCGCGGCCAGCGCCTCGCGTGCGGCATCCCGGGTGCGGGCGTAGCCGGTGGGCACGACACGGATGCCGGCGGCGTCCAGATCGGCGAGATAGCGCTTGTCGAGGTTCCAGCGCATCGTCGCGGGCGCATTCACGACGCGGGTGGCCGCGTCCGCGCGGTCGAGCCAGACGTGGAACTCGGCGGGGCGCTCGGGGTAGTCCCACGGCGAGCGGATGGCGAGCAGGTCGAAGGCGGTGAGGTCGACGGTGTCGTCGTGCCAGACGACCGCCTCCGCCGCGACGCCGCGGGCGCGGAGGGCGTGGAGGAGGACGGGGGTGTCGTGGTCGGGGTCTTCGTCGGAGTAGGCGTCCGTCACGACGATGCCGATGCGCGGCGCGGGCGGGCTCACCGCTCCACCCTATCGACGGGGCGGCTTGACCCCCGCGGGTGCACGGGGGCAGGCTGGCGGCGAGAGTAAGGAGGGTTTCATGCCAGCGATGACCGTTCCCCTCGCCGACAGCAGCACGCTGCCCGGCGTCGTCCTCGTCGAGCGGGTGCGCCGACTCGTCCTGCTGTCGGTGCTTCTCGCGGCCGGCTACGGCACGTTCGTGCGCGGTCAGAAGCAGTCGTGCATCGGTCAGCCCTCGGGGCCGGCCACCTGCATGGAACTCATCATGAGCCCGAGTCCTCTCGTCTTCGTTGCCGCCGCCGTCATCGTGCTCATCTCTCTGCAGCGTGTTGTGCGTCGCGCCCCCTCCGACGACGATGCGCGGCGGATTCTCGGCCGCGCGGCCACGGGCGTCGTCGTGCTCTTCGTCGTCGCAACGGTCGTGTCGCTGACGTGGCTCGCGCTGGTGCCGGTGCCGGACCCCGCCGGGCCATACGCGATCGTCTTCCCGTTCCCCTTCGCTTCGGGCGAGTTCCGTACGTCCCCGTAGCGGTCGGCGCGTCGTACCCTGAACGGGTGCCCTCCGACTCCGCCGCTCTCGTCGCGGGTGCGCGCGCCGAGCTGACCGCTGTGGCTCGCGATGGCCGGGACTGGGCAGTGCCGCTGCGGCAACTGCCCGAAGCGGTGTCACCGCGCGCCGCCGCGGTGCTGGTTCTGTTCGGCGTGCTCGACGCCGTACCGAGCGCACACACGGCGCAGGATGCCGCGGTGTCGCGCGACCTCGACGTGCTGCTGCTGGAGCGCGCGACGACGCTCCGCGCCCATCCCGGACAGGTTGCGTTTCCCGGAGGACGCCTCGATCCCGCGGATGCCGGTCCGATCGCGGCGGCGCTTCGCGAGGCGGAGGAGGAGACAGGGCTCGAACCCGCCGGCGTCGAAGTACTCGGTGCCCTGCCGCCCGTGCCTCTCGAGTTCTCCGGACACCTCGTCACCCCCGTGCTGGGCTGGTGGCGGCATCCGTCTCCCGTGCGTGTCGTCGACGATGCGGAGTCGGCCGCGGTGTTCCGCGCGCCGGTGGCCGATCTGCTCGATCCGCGCAACCGGGGCGTCACGGTGATCGAGCGTGACGGCCGCGTCTGGCGCGGGCCCGCGTTCGAGGTGCAGGGGCATCTCGTCTGGGGGTTCACCGCGATGGTGCTCGACGCGCTGTTCGACCGGCTCGGCTGGACCGAGCCGTGGGATGACGGCGATCGCACCCGGCGGATCGCGCTGCCGCGCTGAGGCCGCGGCGGCATCGGCGCTTCCGCGCGGCTGATAGGATCGTCGGCGGAAGTGTGTCCGAGCGGCCTAAGGAGCATGGCTGGAATCCATGTAGGCGGGGTAACTCGCCTCGCAGGTTCAAATCCTGTCACTTCCGCTCCGAGATGAGCCCCACCCCTCAGCGGTGGGGCTCATCTGCATCGCGCGGGCTTCCATGGCTTCCCGAACGAGGGACTGGTCGCACGGATCTCCGGTCCCCGCGCGTCTGCGCATCGGGCGCCCTCACCACTTTGTGGGACATGCGGATCAACGGTCCGAGGTCTTGTTGGTCGGACCCAGCGCGTGCGGCGAGATGGTTCTCCTCGCCGTGGACCCCGGGATCAGATAGGGATCGAGAACCTCAGGAGAGGCCATATCGGGTGCGCACCCGGTCGACGAGCTCGGTCGAGTCGATCGTCCCGGCAACGTACGCGTCGGCGTCGGTGAGGGTCGCTTTGCTGATGCGCAGCCCCTCGATCTTGGCGCTGTGGATTGCCGCCTCGACGTTCTTCGCCCGCACTGCGGTCGTCTTCATCTCCGCTCCCATCCGTTCCATCGAGTCTGCGAGCCAAGGCGGACTCGCGGCGACGTCGACCGTCCCGGGAATGCCGCTCGCACGCACGCGGTTGGCTTGACGAGTCGGGTCGTCCCGCCGGCGCGGCGCGTGGAGTCACACAGCGTCATCGCGACTCGCGTTCGGGACGACGACGACGTAACGTCACGGCAAGACCCCCAGGGACACCCCGTGCCCGGTCGCCACAGCGTCCACGCAGACACGCGGCATCCGCCTACCAGGAGACATCCCCCTCATGAGTTCCACCCCCACCGTCGCCCCCGCCGCGCGTGCGCCCAAGCCGAAGAAGCCGTTCTATCGGTCGTTCGGCTTCCAGATCACGATCGCCCTGATCGCCGGCATCCTGCTCGGCATCCTCGCGCTCAACCTGGGACCGGATGCCGCGGGCAACCCGAACGGTCTGACCGCCACGCTGTCGACCATCGGCACGGCCTACGTGACGCTGCTGAAGGCGGCCGTCGTGCCGCTGATCTTCCTCGCGATCGTCGCGAGCATCACGCAGCTGCGCAACGTCACCAACGCCGCGCGCCTGGCCGGCCAGACGCTCTTGTGGTTCGGCATCACAGCGCTGATCGCGGTGACCATCGGCATCGTGCTGGGCGTCACCATCCAGCCGGGAAACCGGGTCGCCCACGACCAGCTCACCACCTCCGCGCCCTACACGGTGGGCACGTGGTGGAACTTCCTCAAGGGGCTCATCCCGCAGAACTTCCTCGGGCTCACCGTGTCGAGCTCCGCGAGCGGGTCGACCGGTGCGATCACCTCGACGGTCGGCTTCAACGTGCTGCAGGTCATCGTGATCTCGGTGGCGGTGGGCATCGCCGCCCTCAAGATCGGCGCGCGGGCCGAGCCCTTCGTCGCCTTCACGCAGTCGTCCCTGAAGATCGTGCAGCGCGTGCTGTGGTGGATCATCCGCATCGCGCCCCTCGGCACGCTCGGCCTCATCGCATCGGCGGTCGTCCAGTACGGCACCGACAAGCTGCTGACGCTCGTCTGGTTCGTCATCGCCGTCTACGCCGGCCTCGTGCTCGTGCTCTTCGTGGTCTACCCGATCCTCGTCAAGAGCCATGGCCTGTCGATCCGGCAGTACTTCTCGGGCGTCTGGCCGGCGGTGCAGCTCGGCTTCGTGTCGCGCTCGTCGATCGGCACCCTGCCACTGACCGAGCGCGTCACCGAGCGCAACCTCGGCGTGCCGCGCGAGTACGCCTCCTTCGCCGTGCCGCTCGGCGCCACGACGAAGATGGACGGTTGCGCCGCGATCTACCCGGCGATCGCCGCGATCTTCGTCGCACAGTTCTTCGGGATCGAGCTCAACATCGTCTCGTTCCTGCTGATCGCGCTCGTCTCAGTCGTGGGCTCCGCGGCCACCGCGGGGACCACCGGCGCCACCGTCATGCTCACGCTGACCCTGTCCACGCTGGGTCTGCCCCTCGAGGGTGTCGGCCTGCTGCTGGCGATCGACCCGATCCTCGACATGGGCCGCACGGCCGTCAACGTGGCGGGCCAGGCCCTGGTGCCGACGATCGTCGCGAAGCGCGAAGGCATCCTGAACCGCGAGCTGTACAATGCCCCCCGCGACGGCGAGCCGTTCGGGGACGACTCGGCCGACGAG
>CANSLE010000088.1 GCA_947647645.1 uncultured Microbacterium sp. | reverse complement strand
TGCTGAGCTTGGCTCTCGCCTTTTTCGCGCGGCGCCGCCCGCCCGCGGCGCGCGGGGGCGGGCGCCGCGGCGGGTCAGTTCTTCGGCGAGAAGCTGAAGATCGACGGGTAGGCGTTCGTCGGCCAGAAGTCGACGGTCGTGTTGGCGTCGGTCGCGAACGAGCCCTGCACGCGGAAGAACGGTGCGAACCAGGCCTGGTCGACCAGGTACTTGTTCAGGTCCTTGAGCGCCTGGGCGGCCTCATCCGTCGATCCGAACTGGACCGTCTTGATGAAGGCGTCGATCTTCGGGTCTTCTGCCTTGAACGGGTTGAACGTCGCGTTCGGGGCGATCATGAAGTTGATCAGCTGCCAGTCCGGGTCCTGCTGCAGTGCCATCCACGTCGCCGGGAACTTCGGGGTCAGCATGTCGGTGATGAAGTTGCCGGTGCCGCTCTCGGTGTACTGCACCGTGATGCCGATGTCCTGCAGCTGCTGCTTGATCAGGTCGAAGGACGTCTGGAACGCGGGCGCCGACGGCATGTTGATGGTCAGCCCGTTGGCGTAGCCGGCCTCGGCGAGGAGCTTCTTGGCGCCGGCCGGGTCATACGCGTAGGTCGTGTCGAGCGCCGGGTCGTACGCGACCGACGACTTCGGGAAGACCTGCTCGGTGACCGTGCCGTAGCCGCTCTGCAGCGACGTCAGCAGGGCCTGGCGGTCAAAGGCCATGTTGATGGCCCGGCGCACCTTGACGTCGCCCAACGCCGGCGCCATCGTGCCGGCGCGATCGAGCAGGAGCAGGCCCTGGAAGTCGAGCTCGTTCGACGCGATCGCCCAGCCGGACCCCTCGACCTCGCTGATGGTGGTGTTGTCGGCGATCTTCGCCCCATTGGCCTCGCCGGCCTTGATGGCGTTGAGGATGGCTGTCGTGTCCTCGATCACGTTGACGGTGAGGTTGTCGTACGTGACGGCATCCTTGTTCCAGTAGTCGGGGTTCGCCTTGTACACGTAGGTCGTGCCGGTCACGCTCGCCGAGGTGTCCAGGATGTACGGCCCGGAGCCGACGGGACGGGTCGCCACGTTCGAGTCGGAGAACGACGACGGGGCGGCGACGAGACCCTGTGCCAGGGACAGGGAGTTCAGCAGCGCCGGGTCGGGGGCCGGCAGCGTGATCGTCACGGTGTGCTCGTCGGCGGCCGCGTACTGGTTGCCCTTCATGGTGCCCGCCTGCGGCGACGTGCCGTCACGGAAGCGCTCCATGCTGGCGACGACGGCCTTCGCGTCGACGGGGGTGCCGTCGGTGAACTTCGCGTCGGTGCGCAGCGTCAGCGTGAGGACGGTCTTGTCGGCGTTGTACGACCACTCGGTCGCGAGGTTCGGCTGGAGCTCGCCCTTCGCGTTCTGGCGCAGGAGTGTGTCGAACACCGCCTCGAAGTACTCGCTGCGGTTTCCCCATTCGGCGCCGGCGCCGATGTCGTAGCTGGTGGGTGCGGTGATCGAAATGAGCGTGAGGCGGTCTGCGCGTGCGCCGCCCGACCCGCTTGCGTCACCGGACTTGCCGCCGCCGGCACAGCCGGTGAGGGCGAGTGCCGCGACGACCGCGAGGGCTGCTGTGGCCTTCCAACGGAACATCCTTGGTCCTTTTCTCGGGTGGCGATACCCCTACGGATCGCCCTGTCGGGGGACGCTAGCAGCAATTCCGAGCGTGCACTAGATTTTGGAGGTAAATTTCTAGTGCCTACTAGGTTTTCGTTATGAAACCGTGCACACTGGGGTCGTCGGCGCCGATTCGCGGCGACCGGGATAGGGCACGATGGTCACGATGGCCGACACGAAGACACCGCGGCGTGCGCAGCGCGGCGAGTACGCGAAGAGCGAGGTGACGCGCGGCGCGATCCTCGACGCCGCGCTGGAGGTGTTCTCCCATGGCGGGTACCGCGCCGGGTCGCTCCGCGAGATCGCACAGCGGGTCGGCATGAGCGAGGCCGGGCTGCTGCACCACTTCAAGAACAAGAGCACTCTGCTGCTCGCGGTCCTCGACCACCGCGACGAGCTGTCCCGCAAGATCGTCGACGTCGACGATGACGACGGTGTCGAGACGCTGCGCGCGCTGGTGCGGCTCGCACGCTACAACGCCTCGATCCCCGGCGTCATCGAGCTGTTCTGCACGCTGTCGGCGGAGGCGACATCCCCGTCCCACCCGGCGCACGACTACTTCCTGCGCCGCTACGAGTACGTGCGCACGAGCATCGCGGCGGCCTTCCGGAAGATCGAGGCCGACGGACGTCTGATCGGCACGATCGATCCCTTCCGCGCCGCGGTGGCGACCACCGCGCTCATGGACGGCCTGCAGGTGCAGTGGCTGCTCGACCCGACGTCGACGGACATGGCCGAGGCGCTCGCGGAGTTCTTCCGCGGGTTCGTGCGCGGCTACGACCTCGACGCGCTGGAGCAGATCCTCGACGCGCGGATGGGTGCCGAGCCAGACGTCTCCCCGTGATCCGGCTGCCCTTCCACCAGGGGTGGACGGTCGCGCCCAAGCTCGCCGCGTTCGAGAGTCGGGAGGCGGCGACGGCGCCGGTGCCGGTCGCGATCCCGCACGATGCGCTCCGCGAACTTCCCCGCGGCGTCTACCGCGCCGTCGTCGTCTACGTCAACGGCGACTTCGCGGCGCATCAGCCCGACGGCTATGCGGCGTTCGCGGTGGCCGTCGACGCGTTCCCGCGGTTCGGTCGCACCAACACGATCACGGTCGAGGCGCGCGCCCACCGCGACAGTCGCTGGTACACGGGTGCCGGCATCTACCGGACCGTCCACCTCGTGGTCGCCGACCCGGTGCATCTCAGCCTGGACGGCACGACGGTGACCACCCCCGACATCTCGTCCGGCGAGGGGATGTGGGTGTACCAGGCTTCCCACACGTTGCCCACTCGAACGGCGTCGACCAGGTCGGCGCGATGCGCCGCGCTGAGCGGTTCCAAACGCACGAACTCATTGCTGAGAACTGGAGCGGCGAGGAAGTCCATTTTCCCATCGTATGGTTCCCGCTCACCTCGACATCGAGCCCGACCATCCTCGAGCAACACGCCCGAGGCGCCCGCGACGCGCGGCGTCAGAAGGGTGGCGGGTCGGCCGGCGTGGTGGGTTCGGGGACGAATCTGACGAGGCTGGGTGGGCGGTCTTCGTAGTGCCGGCCGGCCGGTGAGGTCCATTCGAGGGTTCCGTGGCCGAGGTGTCGGACCCGCCAGGCGGTGTGGTGCTTCACGGTGTGGTGGCGGCGGCACAGGTGCGCGAGATTGTCGGGTGCTGTGGGGCCGCCGTCTGCGGCTGCGGTCGTGTGGTCGCGGTCGCACCGGTGGGCGGGGCGGATGCAGCCAGGGGTGCGGCAGCGTTCATCCCTCGCAGCCAGGTAGCGACGCAGCTTCGCACTGGGTCGGTACCGGTCCACGGCGACGGGGATGCCGGTGGTCGGGTCGGTGAACACCCGATCCCATCCGGGGGCCAGGGCGGCCAGGCGTCGGGCGATCGCGGGGTCGATGGGGCCGTACCCGGCGAGGAGGGCCGGGCCGCTGTTCGGGTCGCCGGCGAGGGTGAGAGCAGGGACCGTCACCTGGATCTGCGCCGTCACCGCCTCGATACCGGCCCCGGTGGCGCGGGTGGAGGCAGTGGCGGTCAGGAGCAGGTCGGTGAGGATGTCCGCACGCACCTGCGCCAGCGTGCGGGTGTCTGCATGAGCGCAGGGGCGGGAGCCGGTGATGACCCTCCCGCCGTGCGGTCCGTCGTCCGTGTACGCGCCGGCATCCGATGAAGCACCCTCGTCACGGTGCGGGACGCCCTCGTCGGACTGGTCGAGGATCGCCCGACCCCGGGCGGTCAGGGTGTCGTGGATCGCGTGGGCGAGGGGTGCGGGAAGATCCGCGATCAACCGAGCCATCCCATCCTCCAACGGGAAAAACCGCACGGACCTCTCGTCATACGCGCGCTGCGCGGCCTCGGTGAACGCGGCAGGGTCGATGGTCGCGGCGATCGCCTTCGCCGCTGCCGCCATCCGCACGGGAGATTCGGTGCGCGCGACCTCGAGGGCGAGGGTTTCGTACCGCGCCCGGTCTGATTCAGAGGTGAGAAGCGTGCCGGTGCGGCTGATCGCCCACGCGTGAGCGGCATCGATCTCCCCGCCCGCCCACACCTCAAGCGTCCGCGGGAACAGGGTCGTCAGCAGGTACGCCTCCGACATCCGCCGTTGCACACCACGATCCGACACTCGCAGCGCCATCGCGAGCTCCAACGCGACCTCTCGCAACGGCAGATCCGCATCCGACGACCGCACCGACCCACCCTGCTGCTGCGCCTCCTGACGCAGCAACGCCGCACGTTCCGCGACCAGTCCCACCGCATCGGCCAGGAACCTCGCCTCCGCCGCCTGCGCGGCAGCCACACGACGCCGCGCATCCACCACACCGGTCACCACGGCATCCAGCCCGGGCCATCCGAGCTCAGCCGAGGACGACACCGAAGACGGCGGATCGATCAGCGCGTGCATCATCACCCCTGACCCGGCATCAACCGGAGGACAGGACCCGCAACAGAAGGTGGGCACGCGCGGGGTTTCTTCACCCCACTATAGAACAAAAGTTCGAAACGCGCAAGAGCGACATCGGTGCCGGACCCCGTGGGCTCGCGGCATCCCGACGGAACACCCCGACCGCCGGCGCCGCCCGAACCGCCCCCACCGCTCCCGCCGCTTACCGCCGCGCGGGATCGGGCAGGGAGATCGGCGTCGTCCCGGCGACCTCGTCGCTGAACTCCTCGGGCGCCACGACCGTGAGCGGTCGCGTCTCGTCGAGGGACAGCGCGAAGCGCCGTGACTCGTGCCGGTGCAGCCGGCCCGACCAGAGCAGCCAGCCGAACCCGATCGCGAACGCGACGAACGCGGCGGCGGCGCCGAGGAGGATGGCGGCGCGGGCGCCGTACTCCGCGGCGACCCAGCCGACGATCGGTGCGCCGATCGGTGTGCCGCCCATGAGGATCGCCATGTACAGGGCGAGCACGCGGCCGCGCAGAGCGGGGTCGGTCGTCGTCTGCACATAGCCGTTCGCCGTGGTCAGCGTCGTCACGACGGCGAACCCGGTGAACATGAGGGTGATCGCGTACAGCCAGTAGTCGGGCATGAACGCCGACACCGTGCTGGCCACCGCGAACATCCCCGTGCCGACGATGACGAGCCGCATGCGGGCGCGATCGCGCCGTGCGGCGAGCAGGGCGCCGGCGAGGGAGCCGATCGCCAGGATCGAGCTCAGCAGGCCATAGCCGTCGGCATCCCGCCCGAACTCGAGCGCCATCGTCGAGGCGAAGATGGGGAAGTTCATGCCGAAGGCGCCCAGCAGGAACACCATGATGAACGTGACCACGAGGTCGGGGCGCCCGCCGACGTAGCGGAACCCGTCGGCGAGCCGGGAGGCGCCGGGCGCCTTCACCCGGGGCACGAGCTCGTCGGAGCGAATGAGTCGGAGCGCCACGATCATCGCGAGGAACGTGATGGCGTTCACGAGGAACACCCAGCCGGTGCCGACGGCCACGATGACGATGCCCGCGACGGCCGGTCCGATCATGCGGGCGCCGTTGAAGGATGCCGCGTTGAGCGCGACCGCGTTCGAGGCGTTCTCGCGGTCGACGAGGTCCGAGACGAACGCCTGCCGGGTGGGGTTGTCGAAAGCGGCGATGAGCCCGAGCGCGAAGGCGAACACGTACATGAGCGGCAGCGTCATGACGCCGCAGAGGATGAGGATGCCGATGGTCGCGCCGAGCAGGAGCAGCGACGATTGCGTCACGATCAGCAGCCGTCGTCGCTCGAACCGGTCGGCCACCCACCCCGTCACGCTCACGAGGAGCAGGGGCGGCGCGAACTGCAGCGCCATGGTCACGCCCATCGCACCGGCGTCGTTGTGGGTCAGCTGGGTGAGGACCACCCAGCTGAGCGCCGTGGCCTGCATCCACGCCCCGACGTTGGAGACGAGGGCGCCGATGAACCAGACGCGGTAGTTGAACACGGAGAAGGAGCGGAACATCGCTGACGAACTCATCGCGCGGCCACCTCGCGCATCAGCTCGGCTGCGGTCGCGAGGAGGGCGCGCTGGTCGGCGGTGAGCTCCGACAGCGCCTCCTCCAGCCAGGAGTCGCGGCGGCGCACGGTCTCATCGACGACGGCGCTGCCCGCGTCGGTGAGGGCGATGTTGACCTTCCGGCGGTCGTCCGGGTCGGCGGTGCGCGTGAGGTAGCCCGACTCCTCCAAGCCGTTCACCGTGCGGTTCATGGAGGGCGCCGACACGCGCTCGCGGTCGGCGAGCTCGCCCAGCGTGTGCTGCCCGTGCGTCGACAGGGCGGCGAGCACGGCGAACTGCCCGTCGCTCATCGTGTCGACGGCGCGCTGCGATCGGAGGCGCCGCGCGAGGCGGAAGGTCGCCATCCGCAGGTCGGAGGCGGCGGTGGACAGGGCTGGCGCAGGGGATCGGGTCGTGGTGCTCATTCGGATACTTAGCATAGCTCATTAGTTTTGCTAAGTATTCGCGTCAGCCGATGTCTGCGGCGTCCTTCCGACGTCCCTCCCTGCCGAGGGGGATCGTCGCGAGCAGTCCGATCGCGAGGAAGCCGGCGGCGGTGAAGGCCGACAACCTCGTGGCGTCGGAGAACGCCGCCTTCGCGTCCTGCGCGATCGGAGCCGTCTCCGGGTTCGCGGCGAGGCCCGCGATCGCCCCGCCGGAGCTGTCGACGACGGCGGACACGATCTGATCCCGCTCCTGCGCGGGCAGCCCGCGCGCGTCGAGTGCGGAGGAGAGGATGCCGGCGGTGCCGGAGAACAGCACGGTGCCCAGGATCGCGATGCCGAGCGCCGACCCGACCTGCCGGGCCGTGGACTGCGTGCCCGAGCCCTGCCCCGACAGCTCCACGGGCACATCCTGGAGGATGACGCCCGTGAGCTGCGCGGTCGCGAGGCCGACGCCGAAGCCGTAGACGAAGAGAGCCGGCAGCAGCCAGAGCCACGCCGTCTGCGTCCCGGCATCCCAGCCCACCACGAGCCCGGCCGCGGCGACGCCCACGATCTCGGCGACGAGACCCGCACGCACGATGAGCACCGGGCTGATGCGGCCGCTGGATGCCCCTGCGAAGCCGCTCGCGACGAAGGAGCCGGCGGCCAGGGCGATGAGGATCAGTCCGGTCTGCAGGGCGTCGAAGCCCAGGACGAACTGGAGCCAGAGCGGCAGCGACAGGATGATGCCGAACTCGCCGAGGGCGACGACCAGCGCCGCGATGTTGCCGCTGCGGAACGTCGCGATCGAGAACAGGTGCGGATCGAGCAGCGTCGGCCGGCCGCGTCGCGCCTGGCGCCGGGACCACGTCACGAACGCGACGGCGGCGAGCGCGGCCAGGAGGAAGGCGAGGGGCACGGGGGACAGGGAGAAGGGCCAGCTCCAGCCGCCGACCGTGAAGGTGTCGTTCACCTCCCACCAGCCGAGGGTGCGCCCCTCGATGAGCCCGAAGACCAGGGCGCCGAACAGGACGACGGACAGCACCGCGCCGACGGCGTCGAGGGACGGCGCGTTCGCGGCGCGTGACTCCGCGACCGCCCACAGGACGCCGATCGCGATGACGATCCCGAGCGGGATGTTGATGCCGAAGGCCCATCGCCACGAGAACGAGGTGGTGAGCCAGCCGCCGAGCAGCGGGCCCACCGCCGCCATCCCGCCGATCGTCGACCCCCACACCGCGAAGGCGATGCCGCGCTCGCGACCCTGGAAGGTCGCGTTCAGCAGCGACAGGGTGCTCGGCAGCATCATCGCGCCGCCGACACCTTGCACGAGGCGGGAGAGGATGAGCAGATCGCCCGTCGGGGCGAGCGCCGCCGCGACCGACGAGCCGGCGAACAGCACGACGCCGATCAGCAGCAGCCGGCGCCGGCCGATGCGGTCGGCCAGCGATCCGAACAGCAGCAGCAGCGACGCGAACACCAGGGTGTAGGCCTCCTGCACCCACTGCACCTGGGTCGAGGAGATGTCGAGGTCGGTGACGATCGCGGGGATCGCGACGTTCACGATGGTCGAGTCGACGATGATGAGCGCGACGGCGAGGCTGATGAAGACCAGGCCGAACCAGCGGCGAGACGTGACGTCCTTCATGGATGGCTAGCTTATCTAGCTATATGTCGAATGCAACCACGGTCGTCCTAGACTCGCCCCATGTCAGCGGCGCGGCGCGAAGAACGCTCGTTCACCGATTCCCACGGGATCCGCATCGTCTTCGATGTCTACGTGCCGGGGCCCGGCGATCCCGTCGCCCGCGGCGTGGTGCAGCTGCTGCACGGCGTCGGGGAGCATGCCGGACGCTACGCGCACGTCGCGGCGGCCCTGACCGCGGCGGGCTACATCGTCTACGCCGACGACCACCGCGGACACGGCCGCACCGGCATGGCGCAGCACGGCGG
>CANSLE010000087.1 GCA_947647645.1 uncultured Microbacterium sp. | reverse complement strand
CGGAAACACGACCAGCAACCTGAAGGGCCGCAGGTAAGCCACGAAGGCAACAGGACCGCGCACCCAGCCCGTTCACACAGGCTGTGGCGATGTGCTTCCTATTCTACCTCGCTACCGCCTTCTGGCTCGGGTTCATAGCGCTCGTCCGGCGATCGCTCCTCACCGCGCCTGCCGTCGAGTTCCGCCCGTGCGACGGCCATGCCGAGAAAGACCTGCGCGAGCTTGTGCAACTCGGGCGACTGCCGGGGCACCGCCTCGACTCGGTAGTCGCGTTCTCGCGCCCGCCGGCGGCGCTGCTGTCGGGTCACGACAGCTCGCCGGTTCGCGGATCGAGCCCGGCGTAGAACTCGTCCTCGGCCTGGCGGCGTGCGGCGACATCATCGAGGACGAACTGCACGAAGTCCTCGTCGCGGTTGGCGATGATCCGGTCCTCCACGGGCTGGGTGGCGTCCTCGCCCGGCCATGCGGTCTGTCGGGTGGGGCGGTCGCGGTCCAGGCGGGTGCCGCAAGCGGCGACCCAGTCGCGCAGCCGTTGGCGGGCGTCTGCGAAATCGCGGTGCCAACCCAGTGGGGCCGAGCCGTTCTGCTCGGGGTCGTAGGCGCACAGCCAGTGCAGATGCAGCGCGCTCAGTTCCCATACGAGCTCGGGATGCCGATGCCAGAACGGTGGGATCACGGAGGCCGGGAGACCGTAGGTTCGGCGCAGCCAGTTGACCCACTTGTTGAGTTCAAGCCACTCGGCCTCGGCTTCATCGGCGGTGAGCAGGTTCCAGTTGATCGGGTGAGGCGGTTCGGGCAGCAGTGGCCCCGCGACGTCTTCGGATTCGTCACCCGGTTCGGGCTCGTCCGGCTCGGGGACGGAGTCGTAATCGGTCATGATCGACGTCTCCTTGTCATATCCCGAGCGCCGGTGCGGCGCTCGCCTGACCGACAGGGGTTTGATGCTCGACAGGGACTTGGGAACGACGGGTCCGGTCGACTTCGTAGCTGGTGCGGGCGAGGTCATGGCCGAGCTTCTTGGCGACGAACTCCTCCGCGCGGACGCTCTGACCACCCGGCTCGACGCGGTCGTACTCACGGGTGTAGCCCTCGGCGATGAACTTGTCGCCCTTGGCGAACCGGGCATGGGCGCGCTCTGCGGTCTTCTTGAAGGCCACGAGGTCGTGGAAGGTCGTCTCGGTCTGAGTGAACGACCCGTCGGATTCCTTGCGGTAATGCTCCTGCCCGATCTTGGCGTAGAAGCGAGCATCGCCTTGCTCTGTATACCTGAGCTGCGGGTCGGACGCGATGAACCCCGAGACCGACTCCTGTGTGTGGATAGCCATCGGACTGTCTCCTTCTGACATCGACGGCGGCCCCACTGTGGAGCCGCCCTGCCAGACAGGTGCGTCCGAGTCCTCCTACGGTCGGCGCTCCAACAGGGCCTCGATGTCCGCACGGTTGGCGCGAAGCAGCGCGGCGTCCGGGCGAGCCGTCCATGCCCTCAGACGGGTCACGATCGGCGCGGCTGAGCGAAGCAGTACGAGGGCGGTGCCGAACGGCAGGGTTCGGATGGTGTCGGGCGGCATGATCGGCACCCGGCGGATCGAGCGTTGTGCGGAGCGGGAGCCGTGGTCCCCGACCGTGGTGGAGTCGGTGAGCTCGTCGCGTTCGCCGATGAGGGTGGTCAGGTCGTGGAGGTCCTTGGAGTTCGAGGCGCCGCCCAGGATGATCTTGACGATTGAGGCGTCCCAGATCGCTCCGGCGGCGTTCTCCGACCACTTCTCTCTGGCCTGCGCGAGCGATTGGAGCACGGGCATCGTCGTGATGCCGGTGCCTCCTCCCTCGGACATGAGCGTCGGCAACGACGGTAGGGGTGCGAGGTTCCCGACCTCGTCCAATGCGAGGAGGAGCGGCGGGTCGAGCCTGGCGCCAGGGCTGGTCGCGGCGATGTGCCGGGCGGCTTCCACGAGGTCTTCCACGAACGCGGCGACCAGCGCGGCGGAGTTGTTCGCTCCAGCTCCGGTCGCCAGCAGGTACAGGGTTCCCTTGGCTCGCAGGAACGCTTCGGGGTCGAAGTCCTCGCCCTCGCGCGGGCTTACCGCGTCGAGCACGCGGGGGTCCGCGAGCGCGGCAAGGGCAAGCGAGACGCCTTGCCAGATGGAATCGCGGGTTCTCGGGTCGGACTCGATCATTGCCTGCAATGAGTCGGCCCACCCGACTGCGGCGCGGGGGTTCGCGGTGAGGATCGCCACGGCCTCGGCGGCGACGGAGGGGTCGAGGGTCCACCGGAACAGCTCGGCCGGGCCGCGGTGATCCAGGGCTGCGGCGTGGAGCAGGGCTTGAAGGGCGCTCCTGGTCTTGCCTTCCCAGAATCCGCCGCCCTCGACCCCTCCTGCGGAGAGTCCGGTTCCGGCGGCGAGGCCGGCCGCGCGGATCATCGCGGTCAGCGGGTCTTCGCATCCGCGGATGGGCGACCAGCGCAGACCTGCGGGCACGCCTTCGGCCAGATGTTGCGGGTCGAAGACGGCGACGGGTCCGATCTTCTGCCGGGCGCGGAGGGTCGTGGTGAGGTTGTCGGGCCGGGTGCTCGTGGTCACGACCGCGCCTGGTGCGTCGAGGATCATGTTGATGACGATCCCGACGCCCTTGCCGCTGCGGGGCGGGCCGAGCAGGAGTATCGAGTCCTCGACAGACGCCCAGACCCCGTGCCCGCGTGAGGTGCCGATCCGGTACCCGACGTCCTTCGGGGTGGGCTTGTCGAGCGAGGGCCGCAGATGTTGTGCACGGCGCAGCAGCGCTTTCTCCGAGGCCGCCGTGGCGATCTCGGCCTGGCTGGCGATCCCGGCGATGCGGTACGGGTCGGCGTTGACCTGACGGCTGCGCTCGTGGACGGCGCGCCACACCCACCAGCCGAGCGCGCCGGTTCCGAGGATGAGGACGGTCGCCGTGATCCAGTAGGCGACGACGTTCAGCCCAGGCGCGGCGAGCGGCACCGCCGGATCGCCAGGGTGGAGCAGGACGCCGAGCCCAGTTTCGATGCCACCGGCGGGTTGGGCCGTGCCGGTTATCCAGGCAGCGAGCGACCCGGCGCCGCGGAGGATGCCGGCGAGGATCGCAGCGGCGATGAGGAGGCCGATGCCGAGGTTGGTGAGCTCGTCGCCGAGCGGGCCGGCCGGGCGCGGGGTGCTCACTCGGGATGCCCGATCGCAAGCGTGCCCGAGACCCTACCGAGCAGGATGACCTCGCGGGTCGGGCTGGTCGCGGCTTGTTCCGCGGTGAGCAAGCCGCGCATCGTGCCGTCCGGGGCGGCGTCGCCGTGGGCGACGACGAGGGCGACCGCCACGTCCTCGCCGGGAACGAACCCCTCTGCGTGGAGCACGACGAGCTCGGGAAGGTCCGTCTCGCGCTCCTCCGCTATCGGCATCGGTGCGGGATCTGGCTCGGGACGTCGGCGCCGGCCGGGCGTGATGATGTCGGTGAACACGGTGCCGTCCGCCTCGCGGACCTCGACCCGCACGGGCGAGCGGCGCCGCCCGGTGATCTGGTCGAGCACCTGTGCGAACGCATCCCGCCGCCAGGGCGGGGCGAACGGCGGCGGCTGGTGGAGTGCGCCGTCGATGGTGACGCTCATCGTGCCGTCCTCAGCGACGGCCATGACGACGTGCGGCAGAACGACCGGCACCTCCGGGGCCGTGGAGGTGCCGTCCTCGTCGGCAGTGCGCTTGTAGCGGCGACGGTTCATGATGCGGCTGTTCCTTCCGTGTGGGCAGAGGAGAGGTGCGCCCACCCCACCTGCCGAGGTGCGGGGACGGAGCATTGACAGGCGGGAAGGGCGCGCACCGGCCGGGGTGCGCGCCCTTCCCTGATCGGGGGCCTGGAGGTCAGTCCTCGTCGTTCAGGAGGTCGTGGAACGCCTGGTCCTCCTCGCGGACGTAGCCGTTGCGTTCCCGGTAGATCGCCAGCCGGCGGCCGAACCAGAGAGTCAGCACCCCGGCGAGGGCGAGGATGCCGCCGCCGATGCCGAACGGCAGCAGCCAGTCACCCGTTCCGGTGAACGCCAGTGTCGGAGGCAGCTCCGGCGTCGGGGCCGGGACTGTCGCGACCGTGGTGGTCTCGTTCGGCGCCCCGCACAGGCCGCGGTGGATCACGGTGCCATCCGAGCCGTGCAGCGTCTCGATCCAGTAGTAGGTGCCTGCCCTATCGAACATCACGTCCTCGGACGCGTACTCGCCGGGTCCAGTGACGGGCTGGGCCTCGGAGGTGAACACCAGTTCGTCCGCGGTGCAGGTCGCCGTGTCGCCGTCCTGCCGGTACGCCTCGAACTCGAGCGTCGTCCCCTCGGGCACGGTCCCGGTGACGGTCGCCGTGTCATGGGCGGGCTCTCCCAGGGCGACCTCAGCGACCGCGATTGTGGTCACGGTCAGCGCCTCGGGTTGCTCGGCGACGACGGTGGTCTCGCCGGGTGCCCCGCAGGCGCCCTGCACGAGCACGGTGCCGTCCTCGCCGTACAGGGTCTCGATCCAGTAGACATTGCCGGCCTGGTCGGTCCTCGCCTGCCCGGAGGAGTAAACGCCGGCCTGGGTGACCGGGATCAGGTCGGACTCGTAGAAGGGCGTCTCGCACACCGGCGTCGTGTCGGCGGGCTGGGGGCCGTAGGCGCGGAACACCAGGGTCGCGCCGTCCGGGATCGTGCCCTGCACGAGAGCGGTGTCCGCGAACGGATGCCCCGTCAGCGCAGCGGGGGTCGCCTGCGTGATGACCGTGACCGGCAGCGGGGTCTCCGGGGTCGGCGGGACGAAGAACCGTTCGAGCACGTCCGCCGGGGAGGAGCGATACGGCTGCACCCTGTCGTCGCCGGGGAACGTGGTGACGAGGACGTAGTAGCCGGGCTCGGTCGGGGTGATCCGGTCGGCGTCGGTGTAGCCGAGCCGGTAGACCCCGTTGCGGGCGGGCGTCGTGATCGTCGCCAGCACCGGGGCGTCGGACAGGTTCAGGTCGTCGGTGAGCACCGCGTCGTCCTCGAAGGGCCCATAGACGGTGTGGGTGACCTCGGGTGCGTCGGCCTGCCAATACCCATCGCCCGCGAAGTCGCCGTGGCCTGCGGGGAAGCCGGTGACGGTCACGGTGTCGAATGCGCGCCCGCCGTCGTGGACGTTGTACTCGCGCATCAGCGAGGTCGTCGTGAGCGGCCACC
This sequence comes from uncultured Microbacterium sp., assembly GCA_947647645.1. Classification (GTDB taxonomy): domain Bacteria; phylum Actinomycetota; class Actinomycetes; order Actinomycetales; family Microbacteriaceae; genus Microbacterium. The sequence continues at coordinate 3,401 of CANSLE010000087.1, read as the reverse complement.
GCACGGAGCTCGTCTCGACCGGAACACCGTACTGGTCGGTCCAGTCGGCGGCGAGGTAGTCGCGCACGCTCTCGGGTTGCGTAGCCTTGTGCATCTGCCACACCCAGGTCACGAACCCGCCAGTCGGGGCGAGGACCGCAGGCGAGGTGTAGACGCCGGGCCCGTCCGCCGTGATCGTGACGACGCCCAGCGGCACCACCCCGGACGGCACGGCCGCACCGCGGCCGGGTGGGAGGGTTCCGAGCACCTGATAGGCGGTGCCCTCGAACACGACCGGGATGAACGCCCCGTCGCGCTTCAGCCACGCCCCGTTCGAGCTCGTGACCGTGATCGTGTCGGTCAGCGCCTCGCCCGGCACGGCCAAGTGCCGGTCTGCCTCGGAGACCGCTTCGGGCTGGAACGGCACCACGGAGGTCTCCGCGACCCGCCCGAACCGGTCGGTGAACGAGCCGGTCAGGTACTTGCCGTTGCCGCCCTGGGCGTCCTTGTCGATCGCCCACACCCAGGTGTAGAAGCCCGACTCCGGGGCGGTCATCGTGCCGGGCGAGGTGTAGGAGCCCGCACCGGTCAGAGTGACCGTCTCGGTCCCCGCGACCGGCGCGCCGGTCGGCGGGGCGTCGGCCTCGGCCGGCTGCTCATCGAACGGCCCGTACAAGGTTCCGGTCGCGGTGATCGGGACCGGGCTCCCGCCGACCTTGATCCAGGTGCCCTTGGTCACCGTGACGGCCAGCTCGTCCGCGAAGGCGTCGCCCTCCTGGACGAATCGGGAGGCGACCTGCGTGCCGATCTCGGGCTGGAAGTCCAGCTCGATCACCGGGGTCTGCGCCTGCGCGGACAAGCCGGTCGAGGTGCCGGCGACTGCGGCGATGGTCCGCTGCGAGTCCGGCGTCGTGTAGAGATCGACCGCCGCACCGTAGCCGGCGGCGGCCACGCTCATGGACGCTTCGATGCGGTACGAAGCTGCGCCGTCCTCCGGGGTACCGGTCACGGCATACTGGCCCGCGCCCACCGTGAGGGAGGAGCCGCCGCCGGTGAACACGCCGTGGGCGAGAGCCGCGGTGCCCTGCAAGGACGCCGGGTTCGCCTGCACGGTCAGCGTCCCCGCGTACTGGTCGGCCATCGACAGCGAGACCGACAGCGACGGGTCAGTGACCGCGTTCACGGAGGCTTCCTGCCGCATCACCGCGAGGTTGCCGAGGATCGTGCCACGCGCGCCGGCAGGGGCGCGGCCCACGTAGTAGTCGTCTCCCGACATGCCGTGGCTGTTGTAGACGCCCGGATCGGCCACAGACCACACGAACAGGGCGACCGCGGAGGTGAGGTTCGGATCTCCCGACTGCCCCCACCGGTAAAGGACATAGTTGAGCTGCGCGAGGTCCTGGCGGGAGAGGGAATCCAGCGAGGTCACCGTCTGCGGTCCCGAGGTCGGCCCGAACGGCGAGTTCGCGCCGAGGTCGATGCAGTACGCCTGCCGCCCGTCGAGGTCAGTGCTGTACGCGCCGAGGAACCCCAGGCCCTCGTCGTAGCCGACGCCGTGGCTTCCCGCATGGGCGGGCAGGGCACCGAAGACGAGAGAGCTGACCGCGACGAGCACCGCGATCAGGACAGACGCGGCACGGCGCCAAGTCCTGCCCGGCGGGCGCATCTGGTTCGGGGGCGGGCTGGCGATCGTCGCAGACATGGCATGTCCTCCTGGCTCGGTGCGAGTAGACGGCAGCAGAGCCGTCCAGCCAGGAGGTGCGCCGGGCGCCCCCGCGAGCGGTCAGGACTGACGGCCCCCGGTCATTCGACCGGTGGTGTCGAAGGCAGTGAGCTCGGCGGGGTGAAGTTGGTGCTGGACGACGAAGCTGCGGTCCTTGATGCGCCAGAGCCCTTGCCCGGTGCCGAGCGTCGGGAGGAGCTTCTGCTCGGTTCCGGTCAGCCCGAGCGCGGTCGCGGTCGAACCCAACTGGTCCGGCTCCTGCCGGTAGACGATCCTGGTCTCCGCGTTCGCCAGCAGCGACGACGCGAGCGCGCGCATGGCGGAACCCTGATCGCCGACGTTGTCCAGATCGGACAGCTTGTGGAAGATCAGCATGTTCGCGATGCCGTAGTGCCTCGCCAGGCGCCATTGGGCGTCCATCCGCCGCAGCAGGGACGGGTACTGCATCAATCTCCACGCCTCGTCGTAGATCACCCATCGCTGGCCCCCGTCGGGGTCGGCCAGGGCCGACTCCATCCAGGCCGAGGAACAGGTCATCAGCACGGAGATGAGGGTGGAGTTCTCGGCCACGCGTGACAGGTCGAGAGTGACCATCGGCAGGGAGGGGTCGAACCGCACCGTGCTCGGCCCGTCGAACAAGCCCTGCAAGTCGCCGGCCACCAGCCGGCGCAGCGCGTGTCCGACCAGCCGGCCGTCCTCCGCGAGTCGGCCGTCTTCGTCGTCTGCGGGGTTGGGTGCGAGCACCCGGTCCACGACCATCGGCAGGATCGGCACCTCGGAAGACCGCACGGCGTCGCGCAGCGCGAGGTCGATGGCGGTGTGCTCCAACGGTGAGAGGGTCCGGTCCAGCACGGTCTCCGCGAGCGCGCCGATGAGGTCGCGGCGGCGTGCGGCGACCTGCAACGCCCATTCGGCATCCGACACCGACGCTGGCCGGTGCCCCTCGTCGAGCGGGTTGAGCCGGTTGCGTAGGCCATGCCCGAGCACGATCGCGCGCCCGCCGACCGCTTCCGCGACGGCCGTGTGCTCGCCCTTGGGGTCACCGGGAATGTAGACGCGGCGGCCGAACGGCAGGGACCGGGTGTAGAGCGACTTCGCCAAGCTCGACTTGCCCGAGCCGACGATCCCTGCCAGCACCACGTTCGGGGCGGTGATCGCCCCACGGCGGTATAGCTCCCAGGGGTCGTAGACGAACGATCCGCCGCTGAACAGGTCCTGCCCGACGAACACTCCCTGGCTTCCCAGGCCCGCTTCGGCCAGGAACGGGTATTGGCCGGCGAGGGTCGCGCTGGTGTCCTGATGCTTCGGCAGCCGGAACCGGCCGGGCGTGCGTAGCATCGCCGGCCCTTCTTCCCCGGCGGCGGGCAGGTAGGTCGCGGCCTGCCGCTCGGCCTGCTCAGCGTCCCAGCGGGCCTTCGCCGCGTCCCGGTGGGCTTGCCGTGCCTCGGCCTCCACCTGCACGACAGCCTTCCGGCGCGCCTTGCGATGACGGCGACGTTCGCCCTCCGGCCCGACCAGGACACTGGTGTGCAGACGCCCTTCCTCGCCGCTCACAGCGACAGCCCCCGGCCCGGCCGCGGCAGGCCCGGAGCCCGCTCGAACCAGCCGGTGCCCGCATCCATCCGCGGCGCCGGCCGAGACGGCGCAGAGGACGCACCGTGCCCGGCTGTGGCCGGTACTGGGTGCGGGTCCTCGATGC